>CAYNHD010000145.1:0-9259 GCA_964396775.1 uncultured Thermoflexus sp.
CGTCCTCCCCATCCTTGACGCTCAGCGCCCCCGGCGGCTATAATGTCGGCACGTGGGTGACTAGCTCAGTTGGTTAGAGCGCCTCCCTTACAAGGAGGAGGTCAGGGGTTCGAGTCCCTTGTCACCCACTGCGCTGCACGCCGACGCCCTGCCACCCCTGGCGGGGCGTCGCCCTCTGTGAGGGGCGGGACGCCCCATATATTGGGGTGCACCCGTGTTGCTGTCAGAAAGCCCGATTCGCCGGGCGCTCTTTTGTCCGGCATTGCCTGCCATGCTACAATGCGGGTTATCAAGGGATTGTTGGGCCACCCGCAAGTTACTGTTAAGGAGAACCAATGGACGACTTTCTTTTCCGGGGCAGTCTGGCCGATCTCGATCCAGATGTGGCCGCGCTGGTTGACCTGGAGGCGCTGCGCCAGATTCGCCGCCTGAACCTCATCCCTTCCGAGTCCAGCGTGCCGGTGGCGGTGCGCGAGGCGGGCGGCTCGGTCTTCCACAACCTCTACGCCGAAGGGTACCCAGACGACGCCTGGCGCACTCTCAGCCGGGACGCGATTCTGGCGGTGGACATGCGCCTGGCCGAATACCGGCGCAACTCCGACCCGCGCTACTACAAGGGCACCGAGTTCGCCGACATCATCGAGAGCCTGGCTCGCCGCCGCGCCGCCGAGCTATTCGCTACTGAGGCAATTGGCGCGGACGATCTGTGGGTCAATGTGCAGCCGCTCAGCGGGTCGCCGGCCAACAGCGCCGTCTACAGCGCGCTGATCGAGCCGGGCGACACGTTGATGGGCATGAACCTGCTGCATGGCGGTCACCTGACGCATGGCAGCCCGGTCAACCGCAGCGGGCGCGTCTACAACGTGGTCAGCTACGGTGTGGACCCGACCACTGAGCTGCTCGACTACGACCAGATTCGTGACCTGGCCCGCCAGCATCGTCCCAAGATTATCGTGGCCGGCTTCACCTCGTACCCCTACGCGCCGGACTGGGCGGCCTTCCGCGCCATCGCCGACGAAGTGGGTGCTTACCTGCTGGCGGACATTTCGCACGTTTCCGGGCTGGCGGCAGCGGGCGTCTTCCCGACGCCGGTCGGCCACGCCCATGTCATCAGCTTCACCACACACAAGACGATGGCCGGGCCGCGCGGCGCGGTGCTGATCACCGCCGACCCCAAGATCGGGCGCAAGCTGGATCGCGCCGTCTTCCCTGGGGAGCAGGGCGGCCCGCATGTCAACGCCATTGCAGGCATGGCGGTCGCTTTCAAGCTGGCCGCGACCGAGCAGTTCCGCGCCTTGCAGCGCCAGATTGTCGCCAACGCCGTGCGCATGGCTGAGCGGCTGGCGGCGCGCGGGCTGCGCATCCCGCACGGCGGGACGAGCACGCACCTGCTGCTGGTGGACTGCAAGTCGGTGCGTGGCGCGGACGGCACGCCGCTCAGTGGCGACATGGCCGCGCGCATCCTCGACCTGGCCGGGATCGTGCTCAATCGCAATACCATCCCCGGCGACGAATCGCCGTTCCGGGCGACAGGCATCCGCCTGGGCACGCCCTGGGTCACTCAGCGCGGCTTCCGCGAGGCAGAGACCGACCGTCTGGCTGATGTCATCGCCGATGTGCTTTTCGCCTGCACGCCCTTCAGCTACCTGGGCAGCGGTGGCAAGGTGCAGTGGCGGGCCAAAGTGGACTTCGACGCGCTCATGGCGGCCCGGCAGACTGTGGACCGGCTGGCGACTGAGGCGGGCATTGACTATCCGGTGCCCGATCTGTCCGCCTACCCGAAGGAAGCAGAAGCTGCCGCCGAGCATTTCCACGTGCTGCCGCACGATTGGCAGCCGCAAAATGGCTGGCGCACGCTCGACATCTACGGTCCGCAGGCGACGAACTTTCTGGACGCGACGCTCACCAGCGACGTGCGCGCCCTGGCCGCAGGCGACTCGCAGCCCGCCTGGGCGCTCAAGCCCGATGGCACGCCGCTGGCGCGTGGGGTGCTGCACAAGCTCTACGATGATGCCTATCACTTCCACGTAGACCATGACGCCGAAGGGGTGGCGGCCTGGCTCCGCGCGCTGTCGGATGGCTTCGCCCGCTTCGACGAGGGCGACATCTACGCGAAGATGCCGGGGCCGGTCAGCGTCAGTCTGCTGGCCGAAGTGCCGGACATGAGCGCCTACGCCGTCCACCAGCCGGACACGGACTGGGCGGCGACCGGAGCGGGCTACGCGCTGGGGAAGGCGTATTTCGTCGGCTGTCGCGGCGCGCACTACGCCGGGCCAATTGGCGACCCGCTGCCCGTCTTCGCCTGGGAAGAACCCGCCGATCCGCCGCTTAAGGTGACCTCACTACACGCGCTGCACAAGGAACTGGGCGCGAAGATGGTGCCCTTCGCCGGCTACGACATGCCGGTGTGGTACACCTCGGTCGGCGCCGAGCACCACGCCACGCGCAACGGCGCGGGCCTCTTTGACGTATCGCACATGGGCGTCTTCGACTTCAGCGGGCCGGGGGCGGAGGCGTTCCTCAACGCGCTGACGGCCAACGACGTGACCGCCCTGCCGGTGGGCATGGCCCACTACAACTACCTGCTCGGCGTGGACGGCATCCCCATTGACGACATCTTCATCTACCGCCTCGCGCCTGATACCTTCCTGATGGTGGTCAATGCATCCAATAACGACAAGGACTGGGCGTGGATCACCACCCTGCAGCGCGGTGAGGTGCGGGCCGACCCCGTGCGGCGCTGCGTCACGCTGCCGGGCCGCGACGCCGTGACTATCCGCGACCTGCGCGATCCGGCGCTTGGCGCGCAGCGGCGGGTGGACATCGCCCTGCAGGGGCCGCAGAGTCGCGACGTGCTGCTTAGCCTGAGCGGGACGGATGCGGACAAGGCGCGCGTGCGGCGGCTGCCCTGGGCGGGCGTGACGCGGGCGAAGCTGGGCGGCTACGACCTGATCGTGGCCCGCACCGGCTACACCGGCGAGCGCGTCGCCTATGAGCTCTTCCTCGACCCGGACAAAGCGCCCGCCCTGTTCAAAGACCTGATCGCGGCGGGGGCGACGCCCATCGGCCTGGCCGCGCGCGACAGCCTGCGCACCGAAGCGGGCCTGCCGCTCTACGGGCACGAGCTGGCCGGCGACCTGAACCTGAACCCCGCCGATGCCGGGTTCGGCAGCTTCGTCAAGCTGTGGAAGCCGTTCTTCATCGGCAAGGCAGCGTTCATCGCCCACGAAGCGGAGCGCGACGCTGTGGTGACGCGCTTCCGCATGGACAGCAAGGGCGTCCGCGCGCCGCACCCCGGCGATCCGCTGGTGGAGGGGCGCGGTCGCGTGGTGGGCGTGGTTACCTCGTGCAGCATTGACAGCGAGGGCTACTCGCTGGGCCAGGCGTACCTGAAGCTGGACTACGCCGAAGAGGGCACGCCGCTCTACGTGTTCGCCGGGGCGGAGAAGCTCGACGTGAAGAAGCCGTTCGGCGCGCTGACCCTCGGCGACCGGACGGTGGTGCCCAGCCCGGCGACGGTGCTCAGCCGCTTCCCCAAGCGGAAGTAGGGTCGAACGAGGGATTGATCCGGTCAAGACTTCCGAAGTCTTCCGCAGACTTCGGAAGTCTTCATTTTCCCCCTTTGACGGTACAATGGACGCATCTTTGCGTCTGCCATACACAAGGAGATTTCCCCGATGACCGCAGGCATTGGCCGCCAGTTCATGCTGGAGACGCAGTACCGCTACATGCCTCCCTCCGCCCAATCGCAGGGGCTGCCACAGCCGCCGCTGGAGCTGCCCTACGACGTGACGCAGCGCCCGGTTGAGCTGCCCGCGCCGGACGCGCTGGCCCTGCAACCGCTCGACCTGCGCGAGCTGATCACCCGCCGGGCGACGCTGCGCAACTACGCACCCGCCGCGATCAGCCTGGAGGAATTGTCGCTGCTGTTGTGGTGCACGCAGGGCGTCAAGGCCCATCGCGGCTCCTACGCGACGCTGCGCACGGTGCCCTCGGCGGGGGCGCGCCACGCCTTCGAGACGCTGCTGCTGGTCAACCAGGTGGAAGGCCTGGAGCCGGGCGTCTACCGCTACCTGGCCAGCGTCCACAAGCTGCTGCGCCTCCCGCTGGAGGGCGACATGAACGCCGCGCTGACCAAAGCCTGCCTCAACCAGGAGCAGGTCGCGCGCAGCGCCGTCACCTTCTTCTGGGTCGCCGTCGCCGAGCGCATGACTTGGCGCTATGGCGAGCGCGGCTACCGCTACCTGCTGCTCGACGCGGGCCACGTCTGCCAGAACCTCTACCTGGTGGCGGAGGCCATTGGCTGCGGGGTGTGCGCCATCGCCGCCTTCGACGACGAGGCGCTCAACGCCGCGCTCGACCTGGACGGCGAGGCGCAGTTCGCTGTCTACGCGGCGAGTCTGGGAAGAAGGGGGTAGGGCGAGTCGCCGTCGGGCGGGCGATGGGCAGAGCCGCCTCGCCAGCTGGAGAGTCCTAGGAGCGCAGTCGTGGCAGGGACGCCTCAGAAAAGGCGTTGCTGTCGGCAGGACAAACCAGCACAATCCACGATATGGGGCGGCAGGGGTAATCTTTCCAGAGCGCGAGGCTCTACTTTTACTGCTCCTGACCCATAGGATTTCCCTACGAGCGGCAGATTCGCTATCGTCTCTTTGTGATTCAGCACCTGCCAGAGTCTATGGATGCCATCATCCGAGTCGTCATGGGGATAGATGCACAGGAAACTGGTCAACGGAATCACCCTGGCATAGTTTCGAATGAACCGCACATTGCGGCGCCCCAGGTAGGCGAACAGAATGGGCGGAGGCGTGCGCTGCTCCATGTGGTACCAGGGGGTGCGTTGCGAGATCAAGGGTTTTTGGGGCAAGCCGAGGGCTTCTCCAGACTTCAGGTATTTCACCAAAGAGGGCGGGAACTCGTCAGGAGAAATATCGTTCAGATAAAGTAGAAATGTAGGTCTGCCTTTAGCCTGCAACGACCTGATCAATTCGCTGGTGATCTCGTTGGCTGGTACGTCTCGGGTACGCCCGATGGCTGTTGAGAAGAATCCGGTGGGGATTTCGAGGCTCAAGACTTGTTCTAGGGTTAAGAAGAAGAAATCGTTGGCACCTGTAGCTACGCCGCGCAGCACCTTAGCGAATTCTCCTAAAAGAGGGGCCTTGTCATCAAGGCTGGCAGGCGGGCGAGACAGCCCAGTGCTGATGGCCTCGGCTACGCTCCGTTGCGTTACGGCCAGTGTATTTTGGTTCGGGTGTTGGAACCCGGATCGAACCCACCTCTTGAGATCATCGGAAAAGGCATCCCGGCAGTGTGCCCACAGGAAATTCTCGGCAGGTTCTACATTCCGGATCATGAAGATCAGAGGGTTCGTGTCGACCTGGGGGAAGGGTGATGCGTGAGGATCAAAAGTGATCACTGCTTCCAATCTGAAGTTGCGGGTTATCCATTTCCACAGAGGTTTTGCGAATACTCCCTCACAGGTATCGGCTGGCATGATGAAGGCGAGACGCCCGCCGTGCTTGAGGATGCGCAGGGCTTGCAGCAAGAAGTACACGTGAAGGCCGGCACGGCCATCAAGCGGTTGACCGAGGGTGGCGGCCCCCAGGGCTTTCAGGCGGTCTTTGGTATCTTGGGAAAGACGGTGATGACGAATGTATGGCGGGTTGGCGACGATGGCCTGAAGTTTCCTCACAGGAGGATCCAACACGAAGTCAGCGATCCGAACGTTCGTGAAGTCCTCCGCTGAGAGACCGAGTTGGTGCGACTGAGCAAACACCGACGGGTCTATGTCCATGCCTTGTAACTGGATTTGCCGGTGATGCTCGCTCGAAAAAGCCTTTGCCGCTCTGAAGAAAGCGCCAGGCCCCACTGCTGGGTCGAACAGGTGGTCACTGCCGCCCGATAGCGCGTATTCAACCATTGCCTCCGCAATCCAGTCAGGAGTCCAGAACTGCCCCTTCTCCCTGAGAGACTCTCTCGCGGCTCCTGCCCTGGGTACTGCATAGTGGTTGATCCTGCTATCTTGATGCTTCACGCAGAACCTCCAGGGCCTCTGGCCTTAAAGTCATCTCGCCACCCTCGAATCGGACGTAGGGCAGAATATGGCCGTTCTTATCCACTATGTGAGCCGCTACCAGGCTTGGGTCCCGATGCGAATCGCCCACAGGATAGCCATAATGATAGTAGATCTTGAAAATGGTCTTCCTGGAGGTGGCTCCTCCAGGCGCTTGAAACGTCTGCACGGTTGGTGTGATATACCCCTCTTCGATCCGGCGCTCAGCTTCATCAAGCGAGATGCCGAAAGCCTTGTCATAAAAGACATGCCATATATGTATCTTGATCCCTTGTTGAGCCTGCCAATGCTGGAGTCTTCCTCTGTCCTCCTCCTTGATGATAATTGTGGGCAGGACAGCGCTCTTGGGAAGTCCAGGCTTCTGCCCAAGCCTTGTCTGTGGTCTCAATTCTGCACCGTAGTGAGGCATAAGGCTGGCTTTCCATAAGCTGTTTTCGCATTCGACGGCAATCAGGGCGCGTGTCAGAATCGCTTCAATATCACAGTGATCTTCGGGAGTGAAAGGTAACTCGCTGATTCCGCCCAAACGCTGGACGATCTCATCGATTTCCCCTGAGTGGCGTTTGTGGAAGATGAGTAGATCGGGCCTCTTCACGTCGTTGAGACCTGCCCGCTCCAGGCGTTCGAAATATAGCTCAAACGCGCGAACATCGTCATCTGGCGCGGTTCCGCTTGGCCCGTAGGGGAGTGCGAAATACTCGTCGGTGGCGTTCACAGCCTGTACAATTCTATCCTCGCTCCACACTCCTTGCGACCATCGCATCAGGAAATCACTTCCACGTAGACGGCGCGGATTCAGAACGAAATCTGACCAGGCAACCGCCGTCAAGCCCCGTAGCTCGAACTCGATGTCTTCCACTGCAACAGATAGTTCCTCTTCGAATGGGATCATGAGATGCTCTTTCTTTGAAATGCGTGATAGTATGCCCTTACCCTGTTGCGGATCGAGAAGGATTATACCCTAAGTATAGTATGTATCCGTCGGCACATGAGGGAACACGGTGGACATGGTATACTTGACCCTGTTGGGCGAGGCTAGCCGGGGAGTTGGGCTATGACGAAACACGACCGGATCACATTCGACCCGCAGGTGATGGGCGGTCAAGCCTGCATACGCGGGACGCGTATCCCGGTGTCGCTGATCGTTAACCTGGTCGCGCACGGGCAGAGTCCGCAGGAGATCATCGCCGAGTACCCCGACCTGGAACCCGACGACATTCAGCAGGCGCTTGAGTACGCGGCGACTGACGGCTCTCCGACCCCCATGCCATGACGCGCTTCCTGCCACCCCTGGCTGTGCGACGCCGGGTGTACAGGCTCATCACGGCGTCGCTCTTGTTAGCGTTCTGCGCGGGCATCGTGCCGCTCGCCGCCCTCGCGCAGGGGGACGGCACGCCCTCGCCCCTCCCGCCGACGCCCACCTATCCCTTTCACGGCACGTACACTCCGCCCGCCCAACCGCCGCCGCTGCCCGTCCCGCCGCCGGTTGCGCCGCTGAATGTGGACAACGACGCTGTTGAGACAATCCTGCTGCTGGGCAGCGACTCGCCGGACAATTACTACCGCCGCACCGACGTGATGATCCTGGTCGCCATCCACAAGGACGCCGGGACGGTTGCCCTGTGGCATATCCCGCGCGACCTGTGGGTGTACGTCCCCAACCACACGATGGATCGCATCAACACTGCCTACGCCTGGGGCGCGACCAACGGCTATCCCGGCGGCGGCTTCGGGCTGCTGCGCGATCTCTTCCGCTACAACCTGGGGGTGGAGCTAGACCACTACGCGCGGGTCAATTTCACCGGCTTCCAGAAGATCATCGAGACGCTGGGCGGGCTGGTCATCAGCGTGGACTGCGCCCTGACCGATTGGCGGCTCAAAGACCCGGCGCTCGACCCTGGCCTGGAGGAGAGTTGGGAGCAGTACACGCTGGGCATTGGCCGTCACCGCCTCGATCCCTACATGGCGCTGTGGTACGTGCGCAGCCGCCAGACGACGACCGAGATTGACCGGGGCCGTCGCCAGATGGACGTGCTGCGCGCCATGTGGCAGCAGATGCGGAGCATGGGTCTGCTGGCGCAGATCGAGCAGTTGTGGCCGCTGGTCACCGGCTGGGTGGATACCGATCTCAGCCTGACCGACATGCTGGCCCTGGTTCCGCTGGCGACGACGCTCGATCCGGCGGCCATCGCCCGCTACAGCGGGAGCGTGGGCGTGCACTACGAGCGCGTCTACACGCCGGACGACGGGCGCGAGGTGTTCGTGCCGGTGCGCGACAACCTGCTGCCCATGCTGGAGGATTTCCTCACCCCGCCGACAGGCAACCGTCTTAGCCGCGCTCAGTTCAGCGTGGAGATCGCTGACGCTTCCTGGTACGCGGCGGGCTGGGAGCATGTGGCGGCCAGTCGCCTGGCCTGGGAAGGCTACGCCGCGCGCGCCCTGGACGGCGTGGCCCCTGTGCAGCGCGAGTTGACCGTCATCTTCGACTACACGGGCCTGAGCAAGGGCAGCCCGCTGGCCGACTTGCAGCGCCTGCTGCGCGTGCAGCCCGCCCAGGTCATTCGCCAGCCCGATCCCAACCGGTCGGTGGATTTCCGCGTGGAGATCGGCACCGAGTACCGCGCCTGCGTCTATGGCAGCGCCGAGGACTCGCTGGCGACCGTAGACGCGGGCCTGGCCGGGATTCCGCCGGAAGTGCGCGACGCGGCGGATTGCTGGCTGCGTTTCAGCGCCGAGGTCAACCTGCGCCGGGGGCCGGGCCTTGACTACGCGCCCATTGACGTAGCCACGCCCAACGACTTCTTCCCCGTGACCGGGCGCACCGCCGACCGCACGTGGTGGCAGGTCAGCGCGGACGGCATGCCGGCCTGGGTGTCTGCGGAGATCACGACGGCGCGCGCGGTCGGCGCGTGCGACGCCGTGCCGGTGGTGGAGTGAAGGTTATTGGTGGTTGGTGATCAGTGGTCAGTTGTCGGTGATCGGGGGGAAGGGGGCATCAGCGTCGGGGTGCAGCGTGGAGTGCCTATCTGACGGACTCCGGGCATTCTTCTGAGGGTTCACGAACGAGTTGTCAGGCAGTTGTCGAAGGCCCCCATCCCCCGGCCCCTTCCCCCAGCAAAGCCAGGGGAAGGGGCGAGCGGCTTGCCAGATCGTCCCCCCTCTAGCTTCGCTGGAGGGGGGATTGAGGGG
>CAYNHD010000146.1:0-9245 GCA_964396775.1 uncultured Thermoflexus sp.
CGCCGCCCTGCTGACCAGCCTGCACTGCGCGGCGCTGTACACGCTGCGCCTGCGCTATATTGACGACCCTCCCGCCGACAAAGCGCGCGTCGGGGCCTTCCTCGACGAGCGCGCCGCCTGGCAGGACGCGCTGATCGCGGCGCTGCGCGATCACCCGCGCTATGCGCTGGCCGCTGCGCCGGACGCGCTTGACGAGAACCTGCGCCTGCTCCAGGTGTGGGACTACCTGTCGCTGCTGTTGTGCATGGGGCCGGTGCACGAGCAGGTGCTCGAAGATGTGCCACTTGGCGCGGGCCGGCGGGCGATGCTGCGCATCGCCGGCAACGGAGCGCGCGGCATGGCGCTTGCTCCCTTTCCGCTGGCGGCCCCGCTCACCGTCTGGATTGACGCACGGCCCGTGACCGGCGCACCGTTTGCCAGTGATGACGCGCTGCAAGCTGCGCTGGATGGGGTGCCCTACAAGCCGCTGGTGTTCGAGATCGTCCCGTTGTAGTCCGGGCATGGCCCTCATCCCCTGACCTCGCCTGGCGTCAAGCGGTCACTGACAACCTTTGCCCACACCGCGCGAAAATTGCACAAAGCGCCGCTCTTCTGTACATTCCAGGATAGCGGCGACTCCGATCTGCCCGCCGCACTCCTAACTAGACGCGCGTATTTTTACAGGAGCAACCCCATGCGTAGATTGGCGATTCACCTGGTTCGGTTCGTGGAATGCGTGCTGTTGATCGCCGCGCTCATGCCCGTCCACGGCCTGCTCGCCCAGGAGGGCGCGGAAGGCGGACTCAGCCGTGCGGCGCTGCTGCACGACAGCCGCGACGACCTCTACCGCACGCCGACCGGCCCTGTGCCCACCGAAAGCGCGGTGACGCTGCGCTTGCGCACGGCGGCGCGCGAAGCGGACTCGGTCACCGTGCGCGTGTGGGACGACCGCGCCCAGACGCAAATGCTGCTGCCGATGAGCGTGATCGCCACCACGCCGGACGGCTATGACCTGTGGGAAGCGACGCTGAGCACGGGCAAGACGCCGACCATCTACTGGTACCGCTTCCTGGTCAGCCGGGGCGACCAGACGGTGTACTACGAGGACGACACGCGCCCCGGTGCGGACGGCCTCTACTTCCCGGCCAACGAGGGCGGCCCTGGCGTCGTCTACGACGAAAGCCCCGACCTCAGCTACCAGCTTACCGTCTACGACCCGGCCTTCTACACGCCCGAATGGATGCGCAACGCGGTCGTCTACCAGATCTTCCCGGACCGCTTCCGCAACGGCGACCCGTCCAACGACCCCGCCGATGACGAATTGGAGTTCTACGACGGGCTGCGCTCCATCTTCCACGAGACGTGGAACGAGCCGCCCGTTGACCCGCGCCAGCCGGGTGAGTACGCGGGGCGCTGGAACGTGGACTTCTTCGGCGGCGACCTGGCCGGGATCATCGAGAAGCTCGACTACCTGCAAGACCTGGGCGTGACGGCCCTTTACCTGAACCCGATCTTCGCCGCCCGCTCCAACCACCGCTACGACACCGCCGACTTCAAGGCCCTTGACCCGCTGTTGGGCGACCTGGAGACGTTCCAGACGCTCGTGGCCGAGGCGGAGGCGCGTGGCATGGCGCTCATCCTCGACGGCGTGTTCAACCACATGTCGTCGGACAGCCCCTTCTTCGACCGCTACGGGCGCTATGAGGAACTCGGCGCGTGCGAAAGCGTGGAGTCTCCCTACCGCAACTGGTTCTTCTTCGTGCCGCCGAAAGGCGAGCAGCCCTCGCCGTGCGTGGACAATCCGCAGGGCGCGACCTACTACGTCTCCTGGGCCGGCTTCGATACCATTCCCAAGCTCAACAGCGACAACCCCGGCGTGCGCCTGTACGTTTACACCGGGCGCAACAGCGTAGTCGCCACGTGGGGGCGGGAAGGCATCGGCGGCTGGCGGCTGGACGTGGGCGGCGACATTGACGCCGGCGGCCCGGCCAGCGACTACTGGGAGGGCTTCCGCAACGCCGTGCGCAACGCCAACTCGGAGGGCGTGATCATCGGCGAGGAATGGGGCAACGCCACGCGCTGGCTGCTGGGCAATGAGTGGGACTCGGTGATGAACTACCAGTTGCGGCGCGGCATCCTGGGCTTCGTGCGCGAGGAGGACTTCACCGACAACGACGCCAACGGCGACCGCATCCTGCACGCCCTGACGCCGAGCCAGCTTGACGGGATCATCCAGGACATCGCCTCGGACTACCCCCCGATGGCCAACCAGGCCATGATGAACCTGCTGGGCAGCCACGACACGTCGCGCCTGCTCTTCGTGGTTGGCGACACGGAACGCCAGAAGCTGGCCGCCCTGCTGCAATTCGCCCTGCCCGGCGCGCCGACCATCTACTACGGCGACGAGATCGCCCTCGACGCGCCCAGCGTCAGCGACAGCAGCACCCTGCAGGACGACCCCTACAACCGCGCGCCGTACCCCTGGCCGGACACTGAGGGGGACCACTACGGCCCGCCCGATGAAGACATGCTTGCCTTCTACCAGGCGTTGGCTGCGCTGCGCCACGCCAACCCTGCCCTGCGTGAAGGTGCGATGATCACCCTGCTGGCCGACGACGCGACGGGCGTCTACGCCTTCCTGCGCACGGACGCGGCGGCGGGCAACGCCGCCCTGGTCGTCGCCAACAACGGCGACGCCGCGCAGACGGTGACGCTCGACGTGAGCGGGCTGCTACCCGAAGGATTCGCCCTCGACCCGGCCTTCGCTCAGGTGGGCGAGGCACGCACTGTCCCGATTGACGTGGGGGGCATCCTCAGCGGCGAGCTGCGCCTGATTCAGCCGGTGGAACCGGCGGTCGTCACCGACGGCGCGCTGACGGTGACGGTCGGCGCGCTCAGTGGCAACATCTGGGCCGGGACGCGCCATGCTTCGTTCCGCGCGCCCAGGCCGCCCGCGAACGTGACCGCCGAAGGCGTCAGCGGGCGCGTGACCGTGACCTGGGACGCCGTTCCTGGCGCAGCGGGCTATCGCGTCTATCGCAGCCCGGTGGCGACGGGCGGTTTCGCCCCGGTGAGCGACGTGCTGGCGGAGGCGAACAGCTTCGCCGACGAGACGACGACGGACGGCTACCGCTACTTCTATGCCGTCGCCAGCGTCAGCGCGGAGGGGTTGATCGGGCCACTGAGCGCCAGCGTCTCTGCCGTGCCCAGCGCAGCTATCAGCGAGGCTTACTTCCTGGCGGAGGACATGCCGGACGAGATCACCCTGGCCTATAGCGCGACGACCACCGTGCGCGCGGCGGTGCGCATCCCCGGCGCGACGGAAGCAGACGGCCCGGCGGTGGGTGTGCGCGCTGAAGCGGCGTTGCTCCCCGCCCAGGCCGATGTGACAGCCGTGCCCGCCTGGACGCCAATGCAGTACACCGCAGACGAGGACGGCGCGGATGTCTATGAGGCCGCGCTGCCGCTGAGCGCCGCCGGGGACTTTGTGCACATGGCCCGCTTCAGCAGCGACGCGGGCGAGACGTGGACGGTCGTCATCCTGCCGGATGGGACGTACCCGCCGCTGACGGTGCTCGCGCCCGAAGACACCGAAGCACCCGCGCCGCCCGCCTCGGCGGAGATTCTGCAGGCGTCGCTGGCGGGGGTGATCGTCACCTGGGAGGACTCGCCCGCCGAAGACGTGGCCGCCTATCGCGTCTACCGCACCTTTGAGGGCGAGACAGCCCTGGCCGGTGAAGTGCTGGCGGGCACCGAAAATCGCTTCGCTGACCGGGCCGTGAGCGCGGGCAACACCTACGCTTACGCGGTGTCCGCTGTGGACACGGCGCTCAACGAATCCGAGACCGTCGCCGCTGGTGAGGCGAAAGTGCAGCGGCGCGGCATCCCGGTGACCTTCATCGTCACCGTGCCCGACTACACCAACGAGGGCAAAGGCGACGTGTACATCGCCGGTGACTTCGGCACCAAAGACCTGCCCAACTGGGACCCGGCGGGGATTGTCATGACGCAGGTGGACGACCAGCACTGGACGATCACGCTCGAACTGCCGGAGAGCGCCGCCATCCAGTATAAGTACGTGCGCGGGACGTGGGACGCCGTTGAGAAGGGGGTGGAGTGTGAGGAGATCGCCAACCGTACCCTGACCGTGACCGTCCCCGAAGGCGCGTCCGAACTCATCGTGGACAGCGACATCGTGGCCAAGTGGCGCGACCTGGACAAGTGCGGGTAGGGGCAGCCGGACCACCCACCGATTCTGAAAAAGGGACAGGGACAGAAAACCTGTCCCTTTGTGCCTGTAACTGGATAGGATTCTTATGTTCTCTCGTTTGAAAGGCCCCTGTGCCGCTTATAGCCTGGCTATCATAGTGAGTGCCGTCTTTACCCTCAGCAATTACACCTATGGTCGGTTCAATCAAGCCGATCATCTGCTTCTGGTGAATCGCCTGCTGGACCCCCACTATCTGAGTCAGGATTTCTTCCTCAACGAAACCCTCGTCTTTGATCCACGTGCCAACTATGCGGCCCTGCTCGCACTAATGGCACACGTGATCCCCCTATCTGCGGTAGTGTGGGTTTTGTCCCTGGGGACAAGCTGCCTCACTGCAGTTCTCACGGTAGCGATTGCCCGCGACCTCTTTGGTGGATATGTAACGGGAATGCTGTCCGTACTACTGATGGGGGCGTTGGGGTCTTCGCTTCCAGGCGGAGTCTTGGGCTTCTACACCACCGAGTTGGTTCCGCGCTGGCTGGCCCAACCACTGATCTTGCTCTCTGTATGGGCAAGCCTGCGCAGCCAACCGGTCTATGTGGCGGCACTGTGCGGTCTGGCTGCGATCATCCACCCCCAAGAAGGGTTAGTGTCTGGCGGGACTATGCTGCTGGCACTAACCCTAGCCAAAGGGAGATTCCGGCGCGAGGTGTGCGCAGCCTGGCTGGTCTATATGGTTGTGGCGCTGGCAATTCTCGTCCCCTACACAACCCAATCCCGCATCAGCAATGACGTGTTCATTGAACTGGTCGCCCACATCCGCAACCCGCATCACCTTCTCGTGAGCACATTCTCGCGCCAGAGTCTGGTGATCATGGGAGCGCTGGTGATCGCTTTTTTCATTAGTTGGTTGCGCTGGCAGCCCCCTCAGCCGGTCCGCAAGAAATGGCTGCTATGGATGGGGATAGGATATGTGAGCCTGATGATCATTGCCTATCTCTTCGTAGAAGTTATTCCAACGCGGCTGGGAGTAACGTTGCAGGGCTTTCGCTACCAATGGCTTCTAGCCTGGTTCAGCATCCTGTTCATCGCTAGAGAGTTCAGCCGTGATCGTTGGTTAGCCCGCGTGGGAGCGGCAGTCTTTGCCATCGCCTTCGCGAACACCTTGTATGGTCCGCCATCACCTTCCCCAGATCGAGTTTCAGTCAGTGCCTGGGTACGGGAGAACACACCGCCTGATACCATCTTCGTTATTCCACCGGACTGGCCAGAATTTCGGCTCGATGCTGGGCGCGCCGTGGTCGAGCAGTTCAAGACATTCCCCTACCAGGACGAGAATATGTTGCGCTGGTACGAGCGGATCATTGATGTTTATGGAGACTCCAGCACAGTCATGGACACGCGCTACCATGGGATTGACGATGCGCGGTTGTGCTTCCTGGCCGAGAAGTACAATGCGGCCTACGCCGTGCTCTATCACGACACATCTTCAAGCCTGCCTATCCTCTATGAAAACAGTGAGTACCGGGTTGTACCATTGAATGGGTGTGTCTCAGAATCATGAACTGGCGTTCGGTAACGCTTCGTGCCCAGTCCGTCGGGGCGCAGCGTGTGACGCCGGGTGCATTTCAGTTTAGTTCACAATACACGACAAGCCGCAACGGGATCGTTGCGTTATCAGCCGACCGTGAACTTTCATGAAATGCACCCGTGACGCCCCACGTGTTGGCACCACGCCCGTCGCCTTCGTAGAATTGACTCTGTGGGGCCTGTGAGGGGCCTGGCTGCAACGCTGACACTTCGCCGACACACGGAGACCTGGCCCATGCGACCCTCTGCCATTTGCCCGCTGAGCGCCCTGTGCGCGCTGATCATCCTGCTGGCACTCGCCGCGCCAACCGGGGCGCAGACTCCCCCGCCGATCACCCTCACGCCGACGCCCGACCCTTATGCCGGCCTGTCCATTGACGAGCTGGCCGCGCGCTATTACGGGCGCGGGGCCGTCACCATCGTCTCGACGATGGGCACCTACCCGGAGTTTACCCGCTACCTGATCAGCTATCCCAGCGACGACCTGACCATCTACGGCTTCATGAACGTGCCGGTCGGCGAAGGGCCGTTCCCGGTGATCATTGCCCTGCACGGCTACATTAACCCGGCGACCTATGGCACGCTCGACTATACTACGCGCTACGCCGACGACCTGGCCCGCGCCGGATTCCTGGTGCTGCACCCCAACCTGCGCGGCTACTACCCGTCGAGCAGCGGGCCGAACCTGTTCCGCGTGGGCATGGCCCTCGATGTCCTGCACCTGGTCGGGCTGGTGCGGCAGACAGGCGGCCTGCCCGGCGCGCTGGCCGCCGCCGACCCGGACGCCATCGGGCTGTGGGGGCACAGCATGGGCGGGGGCATCTCGCTGCGGACGATCACCGTCAGCGCAGATGTGCGCGCCGCCGTGCTCTACGCGGCGATGAGCGGGGACGAGACGTGGAACTACACCAAGATTCAGGAATGGTCGGGCGGGACGCGCGGGTGGGAAGAACTGAGAGCGCCTGAGGACGTGATTCGCCGCGTCTCGCCCATCGAGCATCTGGAGCGCATCCAAGCGGCGGTGAGCATCCATCACGGCACAGCGGACGATCAGGTGCCGCTGGAGTGGTCGGCAGACCTGTGCCAGCGACTCAACGCGCTGGGAAAATCCGTCGAGTGTTTCGCTTACGAGGGCCAACCGCACACCTTCACCGGTGAGGGGGACCGGCTCTTTGTGCAGCGCACCATTGACTTCTTCAACCGCTGGCTGCGCGGGGTGTAGGCGATCTCAGCCGCCCTTTGCCGCGACGCGCGCCTCAAAGCGCGCCTTATCCACGACGAAGCGCTCGTGCGTCCCCGCGCCGATCTGCTCCGCGTCGTCGTGCGCTTCGACGGCGAAGACCAGCCGCCGCCCGTCCACTTCGGTCAGCGTGGCGGTTGCGCGCACGGTCATGCCGACCGGCGTCGCCGCCAGATGGCGCACGTCCAGCCGCGTCCCGACGGAGGTCTGCCCGTCGGGCAGGCGTCCTTCCAGCGCGGCGACCGCCGCCCCTTCCATCAGCGCGATCAGCGCCGGCGTGGAGAAGGCGCTGACGTTGCCGCTACCCAGCGCCGCCGCGGTCAGCTCGGCGCTCACGGTGACGGACGCCTGCCCGGTCAGGCCGGGCGCGAGCGGAGAAACGGGATTGTCGGGCATGGTCTCTCCTCGCCTAAGTGAAGAGTCTTCCAGGAGCGATGTCTACTGCTACCGTATGGCTGTTGCCGGATCGACGATCCATCCCTCGAGCGGATCGACGACGGACGGCATGGCGTAGTTGGGTTGCCCACTCGCCCACGCCGCCTGCACCGAACATAGTACGGCATCGAGCAGATCACCAGAATGGTCTTCCACCATCGCTACGGCTAGATCATCAGCCAAGTCGAGCGCGAAGCCGTAGTGATCGCGGCATGTCGTCCGCAGCCCGGCGATCAGATCGCGGCGAGCATCACCCAGTGCTCCGGTCTGCTTGGCCCTCGTGTCGTTCTTGTAGGGGCGCGCGTCGATCCACTTGCGCGCGACCAGCGCGGGATATGCTTCCAGCGCGACCCGCGCGTCACCCGTCGGGTGGCAGGGAACGACGGACACGCCCGCCGCCAGCAGGCGCGGCACACCAGCCCAGAACATCCGCCCCACTGGAACGCCATAGACCATCATGGGGCTGCGCGACCCGGCCGGCACGTCGGTACGGCGCAGGTGATGTTTGTCGCCGGGCGGACGGGCGTCGCGGTAAGCCTTGAGCGCGGCCAGGAATTCGCCCTTGCTCATGCGTCCCACGCGCGCCGCGACTTCCGCCCAGCTTTCACCCCAGCGCAGCGCACGCACCAGCCTCGCCGGCTGCCCGAACGGGAAATCGAAACCGGCGATCCAGGGGCCGGGCCGCCGCAGAAACGCCTCAAACGCGGCAAAGTCGGCCAGCGACTCCACATATTGCACACGCAGAACACCAGCGGACAACTCACACACGGCGCGGGTGACCGGCTTGCGCGGGCGCGGCGCGCTGGTGAAATCAACGCCGAAGATGAGCATAGAGCGTACAGCCCTCAGCTATCAGCCATCAGCGATAACAGGATACTAACACCTCCGTCTGTGTCACGGCCTGAAAACTGATCACTGACCACTGAAAACTGAAAACTGACGGCTGACGGCTATAAGCTGACCGCTCCCCTCACAGATTGGGCACCAGATACGTCTCCAGCGCGTACAGGGCGAACAGGGCCAGCGCCCCGACCGCCGCCAGCGGCAGCCAGTCCGCCAGCGCGCGCCGCCCGAAGACCAGCCCCGCCCAGCCGCGCAGCCCCATCGCGACGATCAGCGCCAGCGAGATCAGCGCCGGATAGAGATAGCGCCCCTGGAACTGCACGAACTCGCGGTTGTAGAGGAGGAAGGCGGCAACCACCAGGACGATCACGGCGGCGAAGAGGATCAGCGCGTCGCGACCCGGCCCGTCGAGGGCACGCGGCAATCGCTCGCGCCAGGCGTAGATCGCCGCGCCGGCCAGCAGCCCCAGCGTGATCAGCCACAGGAGGCGGTACACGGTTCCGGGCAGCGGCACCGCCATCCAGCCGAACTGCCCCCAGAAGCTGTGAAAGGTCGTCCTGACCAGGTTCTCGACGTATTGCCGTTCGTCCCCGCCGAGCACACCCTCGATGTACTCGTCCGTGCGCACCTGGCCCACCGTCACCGCGTCGTGGCGGGCCAGCCCGGTGAAGTCCGTCCCGCCATAGACGTGCAGGTTGCGCGCCCACCACACGCCGCCGATCAGCAGCGCGGGCAGGATCGCCGCCGCCAGATGCGCAGCAGTGGTGCGTGGCGGCCAGCGCTCGCGCCGCCCGCGCAGGAGCACGGACAGCACGACGATGCCCACCAGGAAGTAGATCGTCGTCTTGCTGATCAGGGCGATTCCGGCCAGGACGCCGAGCGCCAGCGGACGGGCACGCTGCGCCCCGCGCAGGTAGGCGACTGCCGCCCACAGCGTCAGCGCGACGA
>CAYNHD010000147.1:0-9173 GCA_964396775.1 uncultured Thermoflexus sp.
CGAGGAATCTATGAGCAACAACAGCTTGAGCTTCACCCTGAACACCAGCACCCGCAGCGAGCAAGAGGCCGCCCCGTCCGGCGACGTGCAGCACGAGCGGGTGATCATCATCGGCTCTGGCCCCGCCGGGCTGACCGCTGCCCTTTACACGGCGCGAGCCAACCTTCGCCCGCTGGTCATCGCCGGGCACGAGTTGGGCGGGCAGGTCTCGCTGACCTACGAGATCGAGAACTACCCCGGCTTCCCGCAGGCATTGACCGGGCAAGAACTCGTCGAACAGATGAAGGCGCAGGCCGAACGCTTCGGGGCGCGCATCAAGCTGTACAGCGCGGTGACCGAAGTAGACTTCAGCGGCGGCTCACCCTTCCGCCTGAAGACCGACGATGGCGACGAGTACCTGGCCGACGCGGTGATCGTCACCGTGGGCGCGACGGCGCGCCGCCTCAACGTGCCGGGCGAGAAGGAGTTTACCGGGCGCGGCGTGAGCTACTGCGCCACCTGCGACGGCTTCTTCTTCCGCGACCAGCACGTGGTCGTGGTCGGCGGCGGCGATTCGGCCCTCGAAGAGGCGCTGTTCCTGACCAAGTTCGCCAGGCGGGTGGACATCATCCACCGCCGCGACCAACTGCGCGCCGGTGCCACGCTGCAAAAGCGCGCCCAGACCAACGAGAAGATTCACTTCATCTGGGACACGGTGGTGGAGGAGATTCTCGGCGAGGACAAGGTGCGGGCGGTGCGCCTGCGCAACGTCAGGACGGGCGAGGTGCGCGAGTACCCGACCGACGGCGTGTTCATCTTCATCGGCCACGACCCCAACAGCGATCTGTTCAAGGGGCAGCTTGAGCGTGACGAGTTCGGCTATGTGATCACCGACCGGCTGATGCGCACCAATATCGAGGGCGTCTTCGCCGCCGGAGAGGTGCAGGATCGCTTCTACCGCCAGGTGGCCACGTCAGTTGGGCAGGGCACGGCGGCGGCCATGTCCGCCGAGCGTTGGCTGGCCGAGCACGAAGAGTAGCGCGCGCCGGGCGTGTGACCAGGAGGCCATGCTCTCCGCCAGGGGAGCATGGCTTTTCTGATCGTTTGAGGGTATCTTCGGACTCTGGACGTTCCCACAGCGAGGTGTCTTGCCCATGTCCCCTGCCCCCTGGCGACCCGGCCCCCTGATCTACGAGATCAACACCTGGCCCTGGCTGCACGCGCTGAGCGTTGCCCGCCAGGAACCGGTCACGCTGGGCACCGTGCCCGACGAGACGCTCGACGCGCTCGCCGCCTGGGGCTTCGACGCGGTGTGGCTGATGGGTGTCTGGGAGCGCAGCCCCCTGGGTCGCCAGGTGGCGCGGGAGCATCCCGATCTACAGGAGGGCTACCGCCGCGCCCTGCCTGACTTCACGGCGGAGGATGTCATTGGCTCGCCCTACGCGGTGCGCCGTTACTCTGTTGACCCGGCGCTGGGCGGGCCGGGGGAACTGGCCGCCCTGCGAGCGCGGTTGGCCGCGCGCGGGCTGAAGCTGCTCCTCGACTACGTGCCCAATCACGTCGCCCGCGATCATGAATGGCTGCAGGCAGCGCCGGAATGCATCGTCCAGGGGTCGCCCGATGACCTGGAGCTACAGCCCGGCTACTTCTTCAGCGGGCCGGGCGGGCGTGTCTTCGCGCATGGCCGCGATCCCCACTTCCCCGCCTGGACGGACACCGCGCAGATCAACGCCTTCAGCCCCGCCGCGCGCAACCGCGCCGCCACGACCCTGTTGGAAATCGCCGGGCAGTGCGATGGGCTGCGCTGCGACATGGCCATGCTGGTCACCAACCGTGTCTTCGGGCAGACATGGGGCGAGTGCGCCGGCTCCGTCCCAGAGGCTGAGTTCTGGGAGGTGGTCATCCCTGTCGTCAAGGGGCAGAACCCCGATTTTCTGTTCCTGGCCGAGGTCTACTGGGACCTGGAATGGGAATTGCTGGCCCAGGGGTTCGACTACGCCTACGACAAGCGCCTGTACGACCGGCTGGTTGAGGGGTCGGCGCGGACGGTCGGCGAGCACCTGCGCGCTGACCTGGCCTACCAACGGCATATGGTGCGCTTCATTGAGAATCACGACGAGCGTCGCGCGGCTGAGGCGCTGGGGCCGGGCCGCGACCGGGCCGCCGCTGTGCTGGTGGCAACGCTGCCCGGCGCGACGCTGCTGCACGAGGGCCAGCTTGCCGGGCACCGCGTCAAGTTACCGGTGCAGCTTGGCCGCCGCCCCGCCGAGCCGGACGACACCGCGACGCTCGCCTTCTATGGGGCGCTGCTCGCCGAAGCGTGGCAGCCTGTCTACCACGAAGGTGTGTGGCGGCTGCGCGAGGCCATGCCCGCCTGGGACCTCAACGCCACGCACCGCAGCCTGATCGCCTTCACCTGGCAGGCGAACGAAGAGCGGCGGCTGGTCGTGGTCAATTTCTCGGCGGCATCCGCGCAGGGGCGGGTGCGCCTGCCGGATTTCGGGCTGGAAGGCCGGACGTGGACGCTGCACGACGCGCTGGACGGAGCCGACTACCAGCGGGGCGGCGATGAGATGGTCTACGACGGCCTGTACGTGGACTTGCGGCCCTGGGGGGCGCATGTGTTGCGTTTCGTGCGTCCGCAGCCGGCCTGAGAGGCCATTTGAGAACTCGTGTACTTGCCTTTGCCCCCCATTCCCGGCCTTTCCCCCACGAGGGGGGAAGGGAGAAAAGCGCGCCCGCTAAACCCCTCCCTCCTTGTGGGGGAGGGGCTTGGGGTGGGGGGATACAACTTCTCAAATGATCTCTGAAGTATCCTGCACGGTGCTGATTGCCGCCTGTGCCTGTTCAAAGGAACTCGCCCTATGACGAATTTGCCAACCACAAAAAGCGCTCGCCCGCCTCTGATTGCGGCAGCGCAGGCTGTCTGCGGCAGGTTCAGCCTGCGCGAAGACTTCTCGGCGGGGTCAGTGGGCGCGGCGATCTTAACGGCGGGAGGAAATATCTACACCGGCATCTGCATTGACCTGGCCTGCGGGCTGGGCTTCTGCGCCGAGGTCGCCGCTATTGCCGAAATGCTCAAGGCCAGGGAAACGCACATCCTGGCCGTAGTGGCCGTGTCTGCCGACGGTGAGCTGTTGGCCCCGTGTGGACGCTGCCGCGAGATGATCGCGCAGCTTGACCCGCGTAACCTGGATTGCCTGGTCATCTTGGCAGACGACCGCGAAGTCCCACTGCGCGCACTCCTGCCGGAGCACTGGCTGGCGGAAAGCCAGGCTGAGCAGCCTGAGAACAGGGTGGGTCAGTTCCTGGACGAATTCGCGCAGTGGGCTGCCGCGCAGCCTGACATTCAAGCGGTGGCGCTGGTTGGCTCGCATGCCCGCAACGCTGCTACCGATGCCTCGGACATTGACCTGGTGGTGATCGCCCGGCAGCCTGAGTGGTATCTACACGACACAGCCTGGATACATCGCTTTGGGCCGCTGCAGCGCCAGCAGGTCGAGCATTACGGCCAACTCATTTCCCTGCGCGTCTGGTACGGCGACGGGCGCGAGGTCGAGTACGGCTTCACCGATGAGCGGTGGGCGGCTTTGCCGTTGGACGCCGGGACTCGCCAGGTGATTGCAGGGGGATTGCGCGTGCTCTTCGAGCGCGAGCCGCTGTTGAGTGCGCTCAAGGGCATGCCGTAGGCGCACATGGCGCGGTGACAAGGTCTATGCGCTCAGCAGGTGGAGCCGACGGGCTGTACGTGGACCTGCGGCCCTGGGACGCACATCTCCAGATTCCCCGCTCGGCCTGGTTCAGGAGATTGAGCGATGACTACCGAGGTCAAGCCGCTGGCAGAGATCAACCGGCAGGCAATCAGGCTGCTTTACCGGGAGTTGGGCGTCGTCAATGCGGTTCGCTTCCTCAAGCAGTTTACAGCGGGCTTCGGCGACTACACCCAGGAGCGAGATCTGCTCTTCGGCCAGAAGACGCTGGAAGAGATCGTGGGCGAAATCGAAAGCCAGCGCCCACGAGACACATGAGTAGGCGTCAGAACGCCCTGACGGGACTCTGATCCCATCACCGGGCGAAGATGTGGCGGTCGTCCGCGCTTTCGATAGTGTACTGCTGCGCCGCGAGCCAGCTCCGCAGCGCCTCTGCTCGCCGGTGATGCTCCACTACCAGGCGGGGGCGGCAATGCTGCACCAGGGCGCTGCCCCCTTCGAGTGCGTCCAATTCATAGCCCTCGATGTCAAGGATCAGAATGTCCGGGCAGGTGCCCGTCTCGCGCCAGTAATCGTCGAGCGTCGTCGCCTGCACTTCCAGGCACCGCGCCTCGCCGCCCGCCGCCAGGTGATGCTTGCCGTCCGATGACCCTTCGGCCATGCGCACCGGGCCGGCCTGGCGCGCAACACACTGCGAAACCAGCGTGATCAGGGCGCTCAGGCGGGGGTTCGCGGCTACGTTGCGCCGCAAGCAGGCGGCGTTCTCCGGCCAGCCCTCGAAGGCCACGACCTGCCCCCGCCCCTTCAGAAGGTGGGCGACGTACAGGGCATGAATGCCCACATGCGCCCCCACATCCCAGACGACCATGCCCGGCCTGACGTTGCGCCGCAGCCAGCGCGTGACCGCCGGCTCGTAGGCCCGGTAGAAGACGTTCCGGCGACCCATCATGGGGGCGGCCAGCTCAAACGCCAGGCCGCGGTAGGGGCCGAACCAGACGCGGCGCGTCGTCCCTTCGCGCAGCCAGGGATTGACCGCGAGCGCATGGAATGGTTTTCGTGCCCATGCCTTGAGATGCTTTCCAATCATCTCTCCCAGCTTTCTGATCGGCGCTCTCAGCCTTCGAGTTATTTCGCTCCCACTCCCCCCTAGCGCACGACGATGGTGTTTATGCGCCCGCCGTCGGATTCCCCGAACTGCACAGAGGCCCCCCTCTCTGAGGACTCTATGACTCCGGCAGCAATCCCTGTCCCGCCAGGTAGGTCGCGATCAGATCGGCGGCCAGGGCGTGCCCGGCAGCGTTGAAGTGGTGGTCTTGCGCATAGTACAACGCCTGGCTTTGCGCGGCGGCCTGGAAGCCTGGCAGCAGATCAAGATACGCCGTTCCTTCCGGCACCGCCTCGGCCAACGCACGGTTCGGCGCGTCGCGCTCCAGAACCTCCGCCGACTGCGCGACCTGTGCCCACAGCCGATCTTCGCTCTGGAAGTGCTCCGGCAGGCAGACCACAACCAGCCGCGCCCCGGCGCGCGTTGTGGCAGCGTGCATCCGCTCCAGCAGGAGGCCGGTCACCTGCCAGGCCCGCTCCTCGCGCGGGAGCAGGTGAGCGCGGTAGATCGGCAGGACTTTGCCCCAGCCAGTATCAATCAAGGTTTCGTCGGTAGCCTGTCCCAGGTGAAGGCTCAGCCCTAGGGCAAAGCGGTAGATGTACGAGAGATCGTAAAGAACGCCGCGCACGTGCTCGACAGGCGAGACAGTAGCGGGCCGTGCGATGAGTTGGTTGCCGGCCAGTTCAAACAGGCCGTTTTCGATATTGTCGGTGACATCATTGGGGTAGAAAGCGTAAATCACCAGGTCTGGCTGGTAGCGGAGGCCCTCGCCCTCGAGGAACAGCAGCGCGTTGCTGGTGCCGTAGCGCGACACGCCGGCGTTGATCACGTCAAGCGGCGCGCTATTGTCCTGGTTCAGCGCTTCTTCCAGGCGGGCCGGGAAGGTCTCGTCCTGGCCGACTTGCAGCCCTTCTACAAAGGAATCGCCGAGCACCAGGATACGAAAGACCCCTTCGGGTTTCGCGTAGGGACGCTCATGATCACGCAGACCTCTGCCATTGATGGTGATATAGGAGCTGTACTCATCCGTGCGCTGCCAGCCGGTGCGTCCAGGCACGTGAAAGTGCCCAAACTGCGCGTGCGCCTCGAAGAAGCGGGGTGGAAATAGCTCCCCGCCGGCAACGCGCAGCCCTAACTCCAGCAGGACAACCGCGACGACAAGATTGAATAGCGCCAGGCGTGCCCATCGCCGACGCCGTGTACGCTTCAAGGAAGACTCTGACTGGCTGGCAGGGCTTCCAGACGGCATGAGGGATGGCTCCTGTTGGGGCAGCTGCGCTACAGAATCTTGCTCAGGAACAGCTTGGTGCGCTCGTGCGACGGGTTGCTGAACAGCACGTCGGGCGTGCCTTCTTCGACAATTATCCCGCCGTCCATGAACACCGCCCGGTCTGCTGCTGCCCGCGCAAAGCCCATCTCGTGCGAGACGACGACCATGGTCATGCCCTCTTTGGCCAGGGCGAGCATCACGTCGAGCACCTCTTTGATCATCTCCGGGTCGAGCGCGCTGGTCGGCTCGTCGAAGAGCATGATCTTGGGGTCCATGGCCAGGGCGCGGGCGATGGCCACGCGCTGCTGCTGCCCGCCCGAAAGCTGGGCCGGGTACGAGTCCGCTTTTTCGGGGATGCCCACCTTTGCCAGCAGTTCGTTCGCCTTGGCGATGGCCTCGGCTTTCTTGCGCTTGCGCACCACCCGCTGGGCCAGGACGATGTTGCCCAGCGCCGTGCGGTCAGGGAAAAGGTTAAACTGCTGGAAGACCATGCCCACCTCGGCGCGCACTTTGTTGATGTTGCGCGCGCCCTTCAGGGGGATGCCATCTACGGTGATCGAGCCGCCGTCGAGCGTCTCCAGGCGGTTGATGCAGCGCAGCAGCGTGCTCTTGCCAGAGCCGCTCGGCCCGACAATGACCACGACTTCGCCGGGCCTGACGTTCAGGCTGACGCCGTTGAGGGCGTGAACTGTCCCGCGCAGGGTGTGAAAGCGTTTGTGGGCGTTCTCAATCTGGATGATCGGTTCTGAGGGGTGGCTCATGGCATCACCTCCACACACTTACCGGGGCAACCGCGCGCGCCGCTCGATGACGCGCACCACCATCGAGAGGAACAGCGTCATCAGCAGGTACAGGATGGCGACGGTGTTGTAGCCTTCGAAGGCGCGGAACGTGCGCGAGACGTACAGGCGGCCCAGTTGCAGCAGGTCGGGTAGGGCCAGCACTGAGATCAGCGCCGAGTCCTTGAGCATGGAGATAAAGTCGTTGCCCAGCGGCGGCAGCACCACGCGCACGGCCTGGGGCAGCACGACGTAGCGCATCCCCTGCGGGTAGCTCATGCCCAGGCTGCGTGCCGCCTCCATCTGCCCCCGGCTGATGCTCTGGATGCCGGCGCGGAAAATTTCCGCGATGAACGCCCCGTAGCCGAAGGCCAGGCCGAGCACCGCCTCCTGCTCGTCGCTGAGGGTAATCCCAACATTGTCGCGCAACTGCGGGCTGACCACAAAGCCAGCGTAGAGCAGGATCACCAGCAGCGGGATGCCGCGCACGACCTCGACGTAGAGCGTCGAGACGGCATAGAGCACAGGGTTGGTCTGCACACGTAGCAGCCCGAAGATCAGGCCGAACACCAGCGCCAGCGCATAAGCCTGGAGGGTCACGCGCAGCGTCAGGAAGATGCCAGCGTTACAGCCGCGCAGGTTGTTCAGCGCACACGCGCCCGGCTCCATGCGCCGGTTCTCGACGATCTTGGAGCGGTCTAGCTCGATATACTCGGCCTCGGTGGTGACCAGGCGGATCTCGTCCTCTATCTCCCACGCGACGCGCCCGGTGAGCACATCATCTTTGAGCTTGACGGTCACCCTGCAATTCTTCTGGCACTCGCGCGGCGGCGTAGGCAGGACAACGCCCCCGGTGGGATTCTCTTCCACCCACGTCTCGATATAGCGGCGGTCGGGGCCGTCGTCCAGGTAAAGCAGGGCGTCCGCTTCGCCCGCGCCGGTTGCGGCCAGGGCCTCGTCGAGCGTGCCATAGCCGATCAGCACCACGCGCGACTGGCCGTCGGTATAGCGCAGCGGAACAGGCACGTCGTCCAGCGTCTCCAACTCGTCGAGCGCCTGGGTGATGTCGGTGCCCTGCACGAAGGCGATGCGCACCTCATCGCCCGGCACAATCGAGCGTGTGGCGCTGCGCGCGTTGAGGGCCACTGTCAGCGTGGGCACATCGAAGCGATCTATGTCACTGCGCCGGATCTCTCGCGTGTTGCCATCCGGGAGCGAAAGGCTCAGGTTGGTGTTGGACAGCGTGTTGAGCGTGCCGGTAATGATCTCGCCCTGGCGCTCGATGGTGACGTATTCGCCCTCTTCGCAGCCGGACGCCGCTACCTGATCGCACGGGATGGCGGTACGACTGAGGATGCGCGCCGTGGGGAACGTCTGCGCTACCTCGTCTACGGTGCGAATGGTCATCGTCTTATCGGTGCGTTTGGTCATCGTGCCGCTGACGGTGACGCGCTCGATGTAGGTGAGCGTGATCTGCTCGCTGTCCCCCACCATTTCACGCTGCTCGTCTACGACGCGGTCCTTGGGGATGGTGACCAGGCCGCTGTCTGTGCGCAGGGTGATGGATGCCGGGTCTTCAGCCAGGAGGAAGCCAGTGCGCGTGACCTGCTCGGTCTCGATCACCGAATCGAGCAGCTCGTCAACAACGGTGACGACCGAATCCTGAGTCTCGCCCGCATAGCGACCGACGATCATGGTCGGCTCGCCGACGATCTGCACGACGTTGTACAGGTCTTCGGTGGAAGACTGGGGATTGTCGGTCAGCGACTGAATGACGCGCCGGTACGCTTCCGAGGTGAGCATGGAGTACAGCACGGCGACTGCCACCACGCCCAGGATGATCGCCCACCAGGGCAGCCCGGCCAGCCAGTTGATGAAGCGTTCGTAAAGGCCGGGCTGGGTGAAGCCCTCGTCAGAGCCAGCCGGCGGCAGGTAGATCGGTTCGCTTTGCTCAGTGCGCGTTCTTTCGTCCATGAGCCTGTCTCGCTTGGGTTTCCAATGGCAAAATGCTTGCCAGTACAGACAGGTAGAGGCTCGCGCGGACCCCCCGTGTGTGTGACAGCAGGCTCCGTCGTTCCTCTCAGCGACACGCCGCCCCCCTCAAAGGACAGCTCAAAACAATCATACTACCAGCGCAGCGCCGGCTACGCCCTGCTAAACGCAGCGCGGTGTATGCCACACGGGACGGGAAACCTCCAGTAGCACACACCGCGCCAGTTCGGTCAGGGAGAGGCAGCGGGGACTACCTCTCCTCCTACCGTGCGTCGCGTCACTCCTGGGGCAGGAACATATCCGGCGGCTTGACGCCAAACCACTTCAGGTACAGTTCC
>CAYNHD010000148.1:0-9173 GCA_964396775.1 uncultured Thermoflexus sp.
GTTCATCGCGGCCTCCGGTCAGTCACCATCTCACCCTTCCAGCATAGCGGGCGCGGGTTGCAGTTGGGTTGCATGGGAGAGAGGGTTATTGGTTATTGGCTTTTGGTTGTTGGTAGAGCGCGCTCCCACATGCACCAACCTGAGCCTGGCGGTACACGCCTCTCCCTCTCAATCCCCCTCTCCAGCAGAGCTAGAGAGGGGGACTTTGACCGCCAGAAGGGATGCTTCCTCCTCCCTGGCTTGCCGGGGAGGGGCGTTCCGCTCTTTGTCAATCACCAATCACCCAATAACCAATAACCAATAACCAATAACCTCTCTCAACACTCTCCCGGTAGGGACAGGTCGCCGCGCCGGATACGCTCGTAAAGCTCGGTCGTCTCGGCCATCGGCAGCAGGTCCAGCCCCTCTTCGAGCGCGGCGCGGCACCTCTCGTACACGCGCAGGGCCAGCGGACGGTTGCCGCGCAGGGCATGGCTGAGCATCATCAGCCGGTACGCTTCTTCCCAGTAACAGTCAATCATCAGCACGGACTGGCACAGGTGAATCGCCTCCTGATAGCCCCCCTCGTCCAGCAGCAGAGCGGCCAGGCGCAATGCTCCCGTCAGGTAGAGCGTTTGCAGGCGCTCGCGTTCCAGGCTGGCCCAGTCCTCGTAGAGCGCGTCAGGCAGGTAATCGCCCGCGTAACGATCCAGCGCGTCGCGGTAGGCGTCAATGGCGGCAGCAGGATCGTCGCGCTCCAGGCGGGCGGCGTCGCGCAGCCCCAGCCGGAACTCCTCAGCGTCAATAGTGATGGCTGCGTCGGGGTCGAGGCCGTAGGCCAGGCCGTGCCGTGTGACGAACGTCGAGAGGGAGCGCGCCGGGCGGGTCGGTTCCAGCGCGTCGTTGAGCGCGTTGAGCGCCACCTTGAAGTCGCGGTCGGCGCGCCCGGCGTCCAGCGTCGGCCAAAGCTCGGCAGTGATGCGCTCTTTGGGCAGCATCTGGTGGCTGTCGTTGAGGCGCGCGGTGATCAGGAACTGGAACAGCCGCTGCGCTTTCTCGCGCTTCCAGACGGCGCTCGGCAGCGGCTCGCCAGACAGCCACACGCGGAACATGCCCAGGGTTTGCACGCGCAGTGACGCGCTCATGCGCTGTCCTGTTGACTAGAGTCCGGCCCGGCTGCCGCGCGGGGACCGTTAGCTCCGCCCGTAGACGGGCACCGCCGCCCCGTTGACCGCGCGCGCCGCGTCCGACGCCAGGAACAGGATCACGTCGGCGATGGCTTCCGGCGCGACCCACTTGCTGAAGTCGGCATCGGGCATTTCGGCGCGGTTCTGCGGCGTGTCTATGGTGCCGGGCAGCACGCAGTTGGCGTTGATCCCCTTGTGGCGCAGCTCGGCGGCCAGCGTCTCGACCAGGCGCACGACCACGCCCTTCGACGCGCTGTAGGCGACCTGGCGGGCGCTGCCGCTCAGCGCGGCCCGCGACGCCACGTGCACGATCTTGCCGCCGCCGCGCGCCAGCATCGGCGGGATGACCGCTTTGCTGATCAGGAAGGCCGAGCGCGCGTTGAGCGCCAGCATGAACTCCCACGTCTCCAGCGGCGTCTCGTGCACCGGCGTCCCGGCCCGGTAGCCGCCGACTGTGTTGGCCAGGATGTCAATCGCGCCGAAGCGGTCCAGCGCCCCGGCGACCAGCGCCTGCACGGAGGCTTCGTCGGTCAGGTCGGCGGCGGCGACGTGCACGCGCGCTGGCGCGAACTGCTCTGCCGGATACGTGCTGGCGAGCCGGTCGGTGCTGCGATCCACGAGCACCAGGCTGGCCCCGGCATCGTAGAAGGCGCGGGCGACGGCCCCGCCCAGGTTGCCGCCCGCCCCGGTGACGAGCGCCACGCGCCCGCTGAAGTCGAACATGCTTTCCTCCTCTGAGAAGCTGTCAGCGATCAGCCATCCGCGGCCAGCGAGAGCCAGGGCACGCGGTGCGCAGCGTCCTTTCTGACAACCGACACCTGATCACCGATCACTCCTACACGTGCTCGCGCCCGCGATGCAGGCGCATCTCCAATAGCTTGACTGCCATAGACAAAGAGAGGGTTAGCACGAGATAGGTCAGCGCGACCACATTGTACGCCTGGAAAAAGGTGAATGTGCTGGCGGCGTAGGTCTGGCCCTGACGGGTGATGTCTTGCACGCCGAGGATGGAGACCAGCGAGCTTTCCTTGAGCATGGCGATGAAGTCGTTGGCCAGCGGCGGGATGACCACGCGGATGGCCTGCGGCAACACGATCAGGCGCATGGTCTGGCGGCGGGTCATGCCCAGGCTGCTGGCGGCTTCGCGCTGGCCCTTGCCGATGCTGTCAATGCCAGCGCGGAAGATTTCGGACAGGAACGCGCTGTAGGAGATCGCCAGGCCGATGATCGCCCGGTAGGTGTTGGGGAACTGGCGCGTATCGAACGCCACCAGACGCGACCCGATGCCCTGAAAAGTGAGGTCGAAGCTGGCGCTGTCACTGAGCGTGATGGTGATGCGCAGCCAGGTCAGCCACTCGCCCAGGTCGTTGCCCAGCGCGATCAACTGGGGGATGGCGGCCAGGGCCATGTAGTAGACCAGTACCAGCGTCGGAATGCCGCGCACACCTTCGACGTAGAACGTGCTGAGCTGGTAGACGACCACGTTGTTCGAGCGGCGCAGCAGGGCGATGAACAGCCCCAGAATCACGGCAATGGTGTAGGCGACAATGGACACCCAGATCGTCGTCCAGATGCCCTGTTTGACCGCGCGCCAGATGACGGGATAGGGGTGACGGTCATTGACGGCAAGCACAAAGAGGATCACCAACAGCGCCATCAGCAGCAGCCACCAGGGGGCACGGGCCAGGCGGCGGATGAGGATGTTCTTTTTCTGCGGGTTGGGTCGGGAGATGGCCGGGGCCGTGCGTACAACCGTCATGGGTCACATCCGGGCTGAGGTTGCGCCAACAGTCTGCCACCAGACAGTGCGGGCAGGCTGGTGCGCAGCAGGGGTGCACGAACAACCTGTTGCCAGGGGAAGTTCAGGAATACTCGCTGAATGCCTCCCCCCTCAGTCCCCCCTCCAGCAGAGCTAGAGGGGGGATGATCTGGCACGCGGTTCTCCCCTTCCCCTAGCTTTGCTGGGGGAAGGGGGCGAGGGGCGTTCTGGCGATTGCCCAACAACCTGTTCGTGAACCCGCGCAGCAGGAGCCGCCCGCCTGCGCGGGACAGCGGCATGACGGTAATGATACTTGGCGGGGGGGAGAACGACAACCAGTTGACCTGTTGGGGTACGCGCAGAATCTGTCAGGTGGGCGCTGCTTTGCTACGCCCCCGTAGGGGCGTATTGCAATACGCTCCTACGGGACCTCGCCTCGCTTGACACCAAGCGAGGCGCTGACAACCTTTGCATACACCCCGCGACACCCATCCAGAATTGCCAAATGCTGCCCGGTACGGTACTATCCCGCCCGTCATGGGCGTATTGGTAGCTGTGGAACGCAAGCTGGGGGGACGAGGAGTGCCGGTAGATGGCGAGCACGCCGCGTAACCCCACCCCCGATCGCGGACGCCGCGTCCTGAGCGGCGCTATGCTGAGCGGGGCGCTTGTCCTGGTGGCGCTGGCTGGAGTGGTGATCTTCTGGCCGCGTGACTCGCGTGATGCCGTGCCTGCGCCACCCGCTCAGACCGCGCCCCCGCCGCTGGGCATCGCCGCCGTCGCCTATCCCACGCCGATCCCCACCCTGCCGCCGACGCCAACGCTGCCGCTTGTGGACTGGGTGCGCCCCACCGCCGACTCGCAGGCCATTGTCGCCGCGCTCGACGTGCCGGCAGGGAGCGCGCTGGCCGAAGGAGTCATCGTCCGCGAGATTAACCCGCTGACCATCATCCCCGAACGCTCGCGCAGCACGGTGATCACCTACACAGTCAAGAAGAACGACAACCTGCGCAGCATTGCCGAGCGATTCGGCCTGTCCGAGAACACGATCATCTGGTCGAACGACCGCTTCTATGTCAACGCCATGCGTATCGGGCTGGAACTGAACATCCTGCCTGTGGATGGCGTCTACCACCACGTGCAGCAGCCGCAGTCCATCGCCGACATCGCCGCCGAATACGAGGTAGACCCCTACGCGATCATCGACTCCGAGTACAACACGCTGTTCGGTGCTGTGCCGCAGACGATCCTGCCGGAAGGCTTGTGGGTGGTCGTGCCTGGTGGCACCGGCTCCACCGAGCCGATCTACTGGGACCCCGGCATCGTCATGACCAGGACGACGACCGACGGCAGCAACCCTGTAGGCACGGGGGTGAACGCCGGCACCGATGTGGCTTCCTTTGCGGTGGGCGATCCAGGCTCGTGCGGCAGGCAGGTTGTATCGGGCGGCTCCCCGCCGGTCGGCGCGCCGATCTACGCTCGCTACCGGATCACCCAGGATTTCTCGTGGAATCACGGCGGGATTGACCTGGCCGTGCCACCGGGCACGCCCGTTTACGCGGCGGGCGGCGGCACGGTCATCTTCAGCGGGTGGAGCACGTGGGGCTATGGCTACACCGTCGTGATCGCGCACGGCGGCACGCTGAGCGTCTACGGACACCTCAACGGGGCGTTCGTGAGCTGCGGGCAGGTTGTCACGGCGGGGCAGAACATCGCCGTCACCGGCAGCAGCGGGCGTTCGAGCGGGCCGCACCTGCACTTCGAAATTCGCGGCTCCGGCGGCACGCCGGTCAACCCCTGGAATTACCAGAGCTTCTAGTGCATGTTGGCGGAAGTCCACCAGTGGCTGTTCGATGGTTTACCCCACCCTAAATCCCTCCCCGCCAGCAGGGAGGGACTTGAGTCTGCTCCCCCTTTCTCCGCTGGCGGGGAAAGGGGGCTGGGGGGATAGGGGTCAATCAGGCCAAACCGCGCGCCTATTTCCGCCCTGATGTACTAGCCGTCAGCGGTCAGCAGTCAGCCCTCAGCGACCAGCCAGCATAGCCTTCCAGACATGGCCTGGTATCCAGCGCGCAACGCCTCAAGGATTTCTCCTGCCCGTTCCTCAGCAACCACCCGCTGCCTCTGTGACGACGATGTAGCCCTGGATGGTCTCGGCGACCATCTGCTCGCCAATCGTCGCCGTGACGTTGACGTAGACCGTGTGCAGGCCGGGGGGCAGGCCGGTCGTGTCGGCATAGACCTGCACCGGGTCTCCGTTGGTCACGCGCGGCGGGTAAACTTCGAGCGCCGGTCCGTGCGGCGGACTGACTCCTTCTACCTGCGCGCTGAACGAGCCGGGATAGCCGCTGTTGATCACCTCGAACTCGCCCACCAGCACGGAGCCGGGGCAGTACAGGCTCGTCTCGACGGTCATATCGCGCGCGTAGATGGTCAGGCGCGGCAGGTAGTCGCTGGGGCGGCGGGGCATGGCCGCCACGCGCTGGAACACAGGCAGCGGCGATCCGTCGGCGCGCAGCAGGCCGAACCAGCGCATGTGGCTGCACAGCGGGGTGATGTCCGGCGGGTAGAGCGCCCAGTTGAGATTCCACAGGAACATCGGCCCGGCCCAGGGCCAGTAACGGTCGGCCCAGTCGAAGGCGCGTACCGTGTAGTCGGCCTGCGTCTGGGCAGAGACGCGCAGCCAGGCGAATCCGGCGAAGTTCGGGTCGTTGTCGGAGCAGGTCACGCCGTCTTCAGCCGGGTCACGCAGCCAGCCGAACTCCGTCATCCAGATTTGCTTGTCGTAGATGCCGCGCTCCTCGAACAGGGCGCGAATCAGCTCGACACGGCGAAAGGTGAGCGTGTTATAGCCCGGCTCGGCTTCCGGCGGCTGGTTGTAGCCGTAGGGATGATAGCCGAAGGCGTCGAACCACTGCGCCGCGCCGTTGTCGAGCATTTCGGCGGCGTAGTCAATGTCGCTGATCGCGCCCTGGTCGCCGGTGGTGATGGTGGGGGCCAGCCCGCCCGACACGACGATGATCTGCGGCGCGACGGCCTTGATCTGCGTGTAGGCCACGCGCAGCATCTGCGTGTATTCCCAGGCGTTGGGGCCATGCGGCCATTCCAGGGCCAGGTTCGGCTCGTTGTGCACTTCGATGGCGTCCACGCCCAGCGCGGCCAGTTCCGCCGCGCGCTGGCGCACGCTGATGCGGAAAGCCTCCCAGTTGGACGGCCAGGGCAGGTCCATGCGGAACAGGACGCGCTTGTGGCGGAAGGCGGCGACCTGCCCTGTCTCGTAGACTTTCACCCAATCCATGCGCAGTTGATCCACCAGGGCGGGATTGGCGCTGGTGTGCGGGCCAATGTGGATGCCATAACCGAGGTGCGGCGGCGGCAGGGCGGTGCGGCTCTGCGCGGCGGCGGGCAGCGCAGCGCTCAGGACACAGGCGATCAACAGGGCGTGAATCAACAGTGGTCGTCGCATGGGGGCCATTATAGTCCACAACCGGTTGGCGGCAATGATGGAGGTCAGGAGAAGCCGGGCGCAGGCAGCCAGGCTCAGGGCGGCGCACCTACCCTCACAACCGCGGGCGCAGCGTTACCTCGCGCTGCACGGGCACGCCGGGGAACAGCGCGTCGGCCTCGTCCGGCAGGTAGCGGCGCACCATGTCCATCGTCAGGGCGTTGGCCGCGCAGACCTCGCCGTACAGCCCGGCGCTGCGGCGCGGCGTGCGGGCTTGCGTCTGGGGGTCGCAGGCGAACAGCCCCCAGCGCAAGCGCGGATCGTACCCGTTCGCCCACTCAAAACCGTCCACCAGCGTCCGGTAGAAGTAGCCCTTGACCGGGAAGTTGTAGTTGAGCGCCTGCCACACGCTGCGCAGCCCGCGCACGAGGACGAGCGGGCGCAGCGCGTCGCCCGCGTCCGGGACGCCGTGCTCGGTGATGTAGATTGGTTTGCCCGTCCGCTCGGCCAGCCAGCGAATCTGCTCGAACAGTCCTTCCGGCCAGATTTCGCCGCCCCCCTCCGGCTCCAGCAGCCCGTGCCGGGGCGGGGTGTGCTCGACGAATGCCTGGCGCGGCTTGAGGAGATTGAACCCGGCCACGAAGCGAGAGCCGGCGTTCAGGCCGATCCAGTCGAGCGTGTCGCGCGCTTCGGGGACGACGACCGTCCGGCGCAGGAAGCGCAGCTCGCCGGTCAGCAGGGCCTCAACGAAGGCGCGGTTGAACAGGCGGCGGAGCCGGTTGCGGGCCGGGCCGTGCAGCCAGGAAGGGCGGCGGGCCAGCAGGCTGATCTGGCGCGCCGCCAGCCCGATCTGCGCGCCGGGCTGCACTCGCTTGATGGCAGCGTAGGCGGCGGCGTGCCCGCGCAAGAGTCCCTCGGCGGCGTCCAGCGCGTGGCCCAGGCTCCGCTCGCCCGGCGGAAAGCGCCCCAGCCAGTAACCCTGCATGGCGTAGACCAGCGGCGCGTTGATCGTGCACCACATGGTCAACCCGCCGCCCAGTTCCTCGGCGACAATCTGCGCGAAGCGGGCGAAGCGATGCGCCGTGTCCGGGTTGAGCCAGCCACCTTGCTCGGCGATCCACAGCGGGTCGGTGAAGTGATGAAGCGTCAGGAGCGGCTCCATGTGCCGGGCGCGCAGCGCGGCGATCATGTCCGCGTAGTGGGCGATGGCCTTTCCGTCGAACTTGCCGCGCTCCGGCTCGATGCGGCTCCATTCGACCGAGAAGCGGTGCGCGTTGTGACCCAGCGCGGCGGCGCGGTCTAGGTCTTCCGCGTAGCGCCCGCCCCACCAGTCGCAGGCCAGGCCCGCCCGCTGACCCTGGTGGATGCTGCCCGGCTTCTGCTCCCAGGCGGCCCAGGTATTGGGGGCGTTGCCGCCTTCGACCTGGTGAGCCGCGGTTGTCGCGCCCCACAGAAAGCCAGCCGGGAAGGTGAGGGTGAAGTCAACCATTGGGAGTTGTTGGTTATTGGCTGTTGGTGATCGGTTGTCAGTTGTCAGTGATCAGTCGTCAGTAATCAGGGTTCAGGTGACGGTGAACAAGGGTGAGAGACCGTTTGAAAAGGCCTGCAACCCCACCCTAAATCCCTCCCCGCCTGCGGGGAGGGACTTCAAGAGCAGTCCTTTCTCCCTTCCCTCGCTTGCGGGGGAAGAGCCGGGGATGAGGGTAAAGATACCTCTCAAACGGCCTCTGAGGTCGCGCAGACAATTCTCGTTGCACCAACCACTGACAACTGACAACCGATCACTGATCACCGTTCTACATACACCACGTCCGCGTAGACCTGGCGCACGCCGGTGTCCACGTAGCCCAGCGAGTCAGCGATGCGCCGCGACGGACCGTTGCCGTCCTCGACCAGGTAGAGCGGGATGCGCCCGCTCTGCAAGACCGCCTGCGTCACGCCCGCCGCCACGCTCGTGCCCAATCCCCGCTCGCGCAGCGCCGGATCGGTGTGCACGAAGACCTCGGCGAAGGCGGGACTCTGCCAGTTGACCCCGGCCACGGCCTGCGCCCCGCCGGACTCGATCACGCAGCGCGGCGTGCCGTCGTGGGCGGCTTCGCTGCGGGCCAGCACGTTGATCACCGGCTGGAAGCGGCGCGGGTCCAGGCGCAGGATATGCAGGATGCGGTGATTGTCCAGACGCAGCACGTCGCTCACCAGCGGAAGCTGGTTGACCCGCGCGAAGAGGATGTACGGGCGGCCCGCCTTCAGCGCCTGGCCCAGCAGGGCGGCAGCGCACTCGGCGTTCGGGCACTGCAACGTCACCAGCGGGCGGAACAGGTCAATCCCGGTCTGGCACACAGCCACAAAACCGGTCACCCGCCCCTTGTCATCCGCCTGCGTGAACAGGGCGGAGCGCGCCGGGTCGTGGAACAGCGCGTAGTAAGCGGTGGGAGCGTCCGCCGGGCTGGAATCGTCGAGCAGACGGCGCACCTGCGTGCGCTGCGCGTGAATGGACACGGCCCTATCCGCTGGTGCGCTCACGGGTACAGCCGGTTGAGCATCCGCGCGTAGGGGATCGTCTCGCGGATGTGGGGCAGCCCGCACACCCAGGCGACGGTGCGCTCGACGCCCAGGCCGAAGCCGGCGTGCGGCACGCTGCCATAGCGACGCAGGTCGAGGTACCAGGCGTAGTTCTCCGGCGAGATGCCGATCTCGTCAATGCGCGCCTTGAGCAGCGCGGCGTCGTAGATGCGCTCGCTGCCGCCGGTGATCTCGCCGTACCCTTCGGGGGCGAGCAGGTCCACGCTGCGGCAGACTTCGG
>CAYNHD010000149.1:0-9142 GCA_964396775.1 uncultured Thermoflexus sp.
GCACCACGACTGGCCTCACCACAACGGCGCCGTCGCCGACGCCCAGGCATGGGACGCGGGCAAGCTCTTCCACATTGACCTCAACGATCAGCTTTTCGGGCGCTACGACCAGGACTTCCGCTTCGGCGCGGAGATGCTCAAGCAGGCGTTTTTCCTGGTCAAGTTCCTGGAGGATGTCGGCTACAGCGGCTCGCGCCACTTCGACGCGCACGCCTACCGCACCGAAGGGCCGCAAGGGGTCAAGGACTTCGCGCGCGGCTGTATGCGCACCTACCTGATCCTCAAAGAGAAGGCCGCTCGCTTCAACGCCGACGCGGAGATTCAGGGCTTGCTGGCCGAGATCAACGCCGACGACAGGACGTATGCCTGGCTGTCCGGCGGCTACAGCGCGGAGAAAGCCGCCCGGCTCAAGGGCGCGTCGTTCGACCGCGCCGCCCTGGGTCAGCGCGATCTGCGCTACGAGCAGCTTGACCAGCTCACCGTCGAGCTACTGCTGGGCGTCCGCTAGAGGCTGTTATGAACTCTTGCGAAGTATCTTTCCCTCATCCCAGAATCCCCTCCCTAGCGCGAGCGTAGGGGCGGGTTTCTAAACCCGCCCCTACAGACCCACGACTCAAGAGGAGGCCGGAGATTGAGGACGGAAAAGTGCTTAACACGCTCTAGGAGGGACTATGCGCACCTTACTGGGCCTCGATGTCAGCACGACCGGTTCCAAGGCGCTGCTGGTTGACGAGCGCGGCGAGGTGATCGCCAGCCACACGACGCCGCACCCCATCAGCCAGCCGTTCCCGCTGTGGAGCGAGCAAGACCCGGCGGATTGGTGGAACGGCATGGTCGCCTCGATCTGCGCGGTGCTGGCGCAGACCGGCGCTGCCAGCACGATCCAGGCCATCGGGCTGACCGGGCAGATGCACGGGCTGGTCTGCCTGGACGAGCGCGACGAGGTGCTGCGCCCGGCCATCCTGTGGAACGACCAGCGCACGCAGGCGCAGTGCGACGCGATCACCGCGACCATCGGCGCGTCGCGGCTGATCCAGCTCACCGGCAACCGCGCCCTGACCGGCTTCACCGCGCCCAAGATTCTGTGGGTGCGCGAGCACGAGCCGGAGGTCTACGCGCGCATCCGTCACATCCTGCTGCCCAAAGACTTCATCCGCTTTAAGCTGACCGGCGACCATCACACCGACCTGGCCGGGGCAGCGGGCACGCTGCTGCTCGATGTCGCCAACCGTCGCTGGTCTCAGGCGGTGCTGGACGCGCTGGACATCCCCGCCGCCTGGCTGCCCAAAGTGCACGAGGGGCCGCAGGTGACCGGCGTGGTCAGCGAGGGGGCCGCCGCGCTGACCGGCCTGCGGGCGGGTACGCCCGTCGTCGGCGGGGGCGGCGACCAGGCGGCCCAGGCGGTGGGGGTGGGCGCGGTGCAGCCGGGCATCGTCGCCCTGACGGTCGGCACGTCGGGCGTGGTTTTCGCCCCGCTGGCCAGCTACGCCTACGAGCCGGACGGTCGGCTGCACGCCTTCTGCCACGCCGTGCCGGGCCAGTGGCACTTCATGGGCGTCATGCTCAGCGCGGCGGGCAGCCTGCAATGGTACCGCGACGCGCTCGCCCCAGGCGAGGACTTCGGCGCGCTGACGGACGAGGCCGGCGAGGCACCGCCCGGCTGTGAGGGGTTGCTCTTCCTGCCCTACCTGACCGGCGAGCGCACCCCGCACCCCGACCCGCTGGCACGTGGCGCGTTCGTCGGGCTGACGGCGCGCCACACGCGCGCCCACCTGACGCGCGCCGTGCTGGAGGGCGTGGCCTTTGGCTTGCGCGACAGTTTCGAGCTGATCAAGGCCAGCCCCGCCGGGCTGATCCACGAGGTGCGGGTGAGCGGCGGCGGGGCCAGGAGCCTGCTCTGGCGGCAGATCATGGCCGATGTATTGGACGTGCCCCTGGTCGTGGCCGAGGCGATTGAAGGCGCGGCCTATGGCGCGGCATTGCTGGCCGGGGTGGGCGGCGGCGTGTGGCCGGACGTGCAGACGGCGGCCATCGCGGCGGTCAAGACGGGCGCGCGCGTCGAGCCGGGCGCGGGCGCCGGAGCCTACGAGGCGACCTACCGGCTTTACCGCGATCTCTACCCGCTGCTCAAGCCGGCCTTCGACCGGCAGGCGACGCTCTGACGGTTGGGGGAATACCGCGCGCGCCATGAGCGAAGTTGCTGCTCGTGGCGCGCGTGTGTTTATGGGGAATGAGCGGGGCGTTAGCTGCCGATAAGCTGCTTGGCCTTGCGCACCGCTGCCGAAGCGTCTGGTGCGTAGCCGTCGGCGCCGATCTCGTCAGCATAGGCCTGGGTCACCGGCGCACCGCCGATGAGGACTTTGGCCTTGTCGCGCAGGCCGGCGGCCTTGAGCGCCTCGATGGTTGACTTCATGTTGGGCATGGTCGTGGTCAGCAGGGCAGACATGGCCACGATCTGCGCGCCCTTCTGAATCTCCGCGACGAACTTCTCTGGCGCGACATCCACACCCAGGTTGACGATCTCGAAGCCGGCACCTTCGAGCATCATCGCCACCAACGACTTGCCGATGTCGTGCAGGTCGCCCTTGACCGTGCCGATAGCGACCTTGCCGATTGGCTCGACGCCCTTCTCCACCAGCAGCGGCCTGAGCAGTTCCAGCGCCGCCGACATAGCCCGCGCCGCGATGAGCATTTCCGGCACGAAGTACTCGCCTTCTTCAAACAGGCGCCCCACTTCGCCCATGGCATCAATCAGGCCCTCGTGCAGAATCACATCCGGGCCCAAACCCTCGGCAAGCGCCTGCTCAACCTTCGGCACAACAACTTTGGCCTGCCCGTCAATCACAGCTTGGCGGATCTCTTGAATCAACGACATTTTGCGCGCACTCCTTTTCGTCCAGGTCATCCTACGCCTGGAAGTCTGACAGCTAAGCACCCACAGGCGGCGCCGACAAGATGGAAGGCGGCTGCTAGGGGCTGGCCGCCCTAAGCCGCGTAACACCCCAGCAATGATAGTCGAAATCCCCCCAGCGCACCAGTAATCATCTGGCCCCGTGCGGCATGCTCTCTCTCACGCCGGTCAGGGCAGCCTGACCTCACCCCCAGCCTCGCTACGCTCGGCTTGCCCCCTCTCCATTCGGATGGAGAGGGGATGAGGTTAACCGGGCCGCTGCTCTGCTGCGCCCCTACCTGATCGGTTTTCCGCGTGCCCTCATTGCCGCTGCGTGCCCAAAGACGGTATCCTTGTGCTCAGCCAATGCTGTGGGTTCGGGGCTAAAAGCTGAACGCTGAAAGCTGCTAAAGGAGGCTGCTATGCAATACCGCAGGTTTGGGCGCACGGGTTGGCAGGTGAGCGAGATCGGCTATGGCATGTGGGGCATGGCCAGCTGGACGGGTTCCGACGACGCTGAGTCGCTGGAAGCGCTCGAACGGGCAGTTCAACTGGGCTGCAATTTCTTCGACACGGCCTGGGCCTATGGCGCGGGGCACAGCGAAAAGTTGCTCGGCCAGTTGGTGCGCGCACACCCCGACAAAAAACTCTATACAGCCAGCAAGATTCCGCCGAAAAACTTCAAGTGGCCCTCCCGGCGGGGTTACACGCTCGATGAATGCTTCCCCCCCGATCATATCCGCGAATATACCGAAAAGAGCCTGCAAAACCTGGGCCTGGACAGCGTGGACCTGATGCAATTTCACGTCTGGGAAGACTGTTGGGCGCACGACGAACGCTGGCAGCGGGTCATTGACGATCTCAAGCGCGAGGGGCTGATCAAAGCGGTGGGCATCAGCGTCAACCGCTGGGAACCCTGGAACAGCCTGGAGACGCTGCGCACCGGCCTGGTGGACGCCGTGCAGGTGATCTACAATATCTTCGATCAGGCTCCCGAAGATCAGCTTTTCAAAGTGTGCGAGGAACAGAACGTGGCGGTGATCGCCCGCGTTCCCTTTGACGAAGGCACACTCACCGGCACGCTCACCAAAGACAGCCGGTGGCCGGAGGGCGACTGGCGCAACACCTACTTTGTGCCGGAAAACCTGATCGCTTCTGTCGAGCGAGCCGAGGCCCTGCGCCCGCTCATCCCGCCGGGCATGACCATGCCGGAGATGGCGTTGCGCTTCTGCCTGTCGCACCCGGCGGTGAGCACGGTCATCCCTGGGATGCGCAAGGTGCGCCATGTGGAGGCCAACATCGCCGTCAGCGACGGTCGCCCCTTGCCCGCCGACCTGCTCAAGAGGCTGCGCGAGCATCGCTGGGATCGCGTGCCGACGAAGTGGTCACAATAAGCCTTCGAAAGGACCGATTATAAAACGGGGCGCGTGGATATGCGCCCCGTTGCGCTTCCTCAGTCAGCGCTGCAGCAGGTGTGCCAGGATCAGCCGGTCGAGTTCCTCGTAGTCGCGCGCGGCGATGCACTGCCGCATGGCCGCCCGATCCAGACTCCGGACGCGCTCCACCAGCCACAGGAAGGTCTCCAGGCTGTTGCGCAGGTGCTTTTCGGCCACCTCAGCCTTCTGCGTGCGCAGCGCCTTCACGTCCAGCCCGACAATGCCCGTCTCGTAGTACTTGTGATCGTCCAGCACCAGCACCTGATCGAAGGCCCGCCGCAGGTTCACCGCGCCGAACGACCGATCCTGGTCGAACTTCAGGCCGTTCTGGTCGTTGAGGTGCACGCTCCACAGTTTGCCATAGGCCAGGCCAAAGGCCATCTCGTCGGCAGGATCGAGACCGGCCAGGATGGCGTGTGCCGACTCCACCAGCACGCCCACGCGCGACGGGTCTTTGGTCTTGAAGCTGAGCGCGACAGCGTGCCCGATGGTGGGGATATAGGCCAGGTCCATCGGCTCGTTGGGCTTGGGTTCGACAGCGAAGCGCATCCCCGGCGCGTAGTCGAGCATGTCGTCAATCGCTTCGACCAGCAGATCAACGGCGCGGGCAGCGTCCTTCGCCTCGCGCATGTACGTCCCTTCGCGGGCCAGCCAGAGCACCATTAAGTCGGTACCTAGCGCCTGCGCGATGTCGAGCGCCTTGTGTGAGCGTTCGCGGGCATAGGCGCGCGCTGCCGGATCGTTGGCGGTGTACGCCCCGTCAATGGTCATGGGATGTTCCCACAGCCGGGGCGCGACGAATTCCACCGCCAGTCCCATGCTGTCCAGCTTCGCCTTGAGTGCCCGCGCCTCCGCTTCGATCTGCGCTGCGCTCTTGTCGTCCAGATTGGGGACGGCATCGTCGTCGTGGAACTGCACCGCGTCGAAGCCCAGGCGCTGGTAGGCTTCCAGCTTCTTCTCAAAGGGCACGCTGGGACGGACAGCTGGCCCAAAGGGGTCGGCTCCCTCATGAATGTTCCAGGGGCCAAAGGAGAAGCGGTAACCGTACTTTTCCATAAGTCTCTCTCCTGGTAGTTGACAGTGATCAGTTTTCAGTGAACAGTGCAAGCTAGTAGGGGACAATGAGCCGGGCGGCAGATCACCGCCCTCTACCTGCTACTCTACGACAAAGCAGGGGTGACGACAAGCGTCACGGGCAATTCACGCGCGGTACCTGGCGGTTTTCTCGTCAATGGTCATCCCGCCCGCTGCGCCATCGGCGATCTTGATGATGGTCACCACATGCGGCACACCCGCTTCGATGCAGGCCAGGTGCGCGGCTTTGGCGGCGCTGAATGCCTCTTCGAAGGGGCCTTCGATGACTGTCTCCAGCGGGCCGACCTCGTAGCGCAGCCCGCTGGCGGCAATGGCAGCAATAGCCCGATCTATGATGGGCAGGGCGTCTTCGCTCAGCGGCAGCACCTGTACCCCAATATTCACGATCCGTTGCTCGTCCATCTCTTCACTCCGTCACAGTTTACTCGACAGGCTTCCGCCCGGCGAGCCAGGCTCGCGCTCGCTCGATCTGCCCGCCGACCTCGCCGGTCCCGCCGAAGCCCGTTCGCCGCGCGACTGCCGCGTCGAAGTCGAAGACCTGCGTCACATCCAGGCCGAAGGTGTCGGAAAGCGTGCGGTAGTCGTCGAGCGCCAGCGCAGAGAGAGACACGCCCTTCGTCTCGGCCAGCCGGACGGCTTGCCCCGCCAGCCCGTGCGCCTGGCGGAAGGGCACCCCGCGCCCAACCAGGTAATCGGCCAGGTCAGTGGCCAGCATCCCTTCGTCTAGGGCCGCGCGCATCCGCGCCGGGACGAGCGTCAGCGCGCGCACCAGCCCGGCCAGCGGCGGCAGCAGCGCGCTCAATGTGTCGTAGGCGTCGAAGAGCGGTTCCTTGTCTTCTTGCAGGTCTTTGTTGTAGCCGCTGGGCAGTCCTTTGAGCGTCGCCAGGAATCCGGCCAAATGCCCGGCCAGCCGTCCGGCCTTGCCCCGCGCCAGTTCGAGCGGGTCGGGATTGCGCTTCTGGGGCATCAGGCTGCTGCCGGTACTGTAACGCTCGTCCAGCCGCACGAAACCGAAAGCCGGGTTGGCGAAGACGATCAGGTCTTCCGCCAGGCGGCTGAGGTGCACACCCGTCAGCGCGGCGGCGAAGAGGAACTCAGCGACGTGATCGCGGTCGGCGACGGCGTCCAGGCTGTTGGGCGCAGGGGCGCGGAAGCCCAGTCGTTCGGCCAGTCGTTGCCGGTCAATGGGGTAGGGCGTACCGGCCAGCGCGCCCGACCCCAGCGGACATTTGTCGCGCCAGGCGTCGGCGAACTGCTCCAGGCGAGTCACATCGCGGGCCAGTGCCCAGAAATGGCTCAGCAACCAATGCGCCGCAGTGACCGGCTGAGCGGGTTGGAAATGCGTGGTGCCGGGCATAATCGTGCTGGTGTGTTGTTCGGCCTGGGACAGCAGAGCGGACATCAGCCCGCTGACCAGCGCCGTCAGGCGTGGGACAGCGTCCAGCAGCCACAGCAGCACGTCGGTCGCCACCTGATCGTTGCGGCTGCGTCCGGTGTGCAGCTTGCCCGCTACCGGCCCGATCAACTCACCCAACCGTCGCTCGACGGCGGTATGAATATCCTCGTCCGTCGGCGCGGGGACGAACTGCCCCGCGGCGAATTCGGCCCGCACCCGCTCCAGCCCGTTGACCAGCATCTCGCGCTCGGTGGAAGTGATCACGCCCGCCTCGGCCAGCGCGGTAGCCCAGGCGATGCTGCCGGTGATGTCAGCGCCATAGAGCCGCCAGTCGAAGCGCAGGCTGTCATTCAGACGGCGCACAGCATCGTCGGTCGGTTGGGAGAATGCTCCGCCCCAGAGAGTCATGGCCTGTCCCGTCCTTCATGGAACTAATCGGGCGGGCCTTGAAACCGCAGCGACGCAGAGAGCGCGGAGAGAAAAGACAGCGATTCTTCTCCCCGCTCCTTGTGTCTCAGCGGTGAACTTTGCCCCGGTTATAGATCACAGCCGATGATCGCGGCTTGCCACGCCCCAAGTATAACAGGGCGCGGCGGAATTGCCGCCGGGAAAGTGAGCGGAGGTACGACCAGAAGTCGTTGGCGTGCTAGGAATGAACCTCGCGCTGGAGGTGACGCCTCCAGACAGGTCGCAGCGTGTCCCGCAGGTCGCTGTAGGTGGCGAAGATGGCATCGTAGAGGGGTTGTGACTCAAGAGTGCGCTCGTAAGTCTTGGCGACGGCGGGGTTGAAGGCAAGCGCGTCGGCAATCGTCTCATACCAGCCAATTCCAACGGCGGCCAGCATGGCCGCACCCTTTGCCCCGAATTCGCTGCCCGATGGCACGACCACGCGCTTCCCCGTCACATCGGCGACCATCTGGCAGAAGAAGGCGCTCTTGGCCGCACCGCTCGAAAGCCGGATTTCCTGGATAGCTGCCGGAATTGGGTCGTAGCCATCCCGGATCGAGAAAGCCATGCCCTCATAAACGGCCCGCACCAGGTCGGCGCGAGTGTGTTCGTTGGTCAGGGCGAAGAACTCTGCCTGCGCTGCTGGTTCAATGAAGGGGGCGATAATGCCCTGCGAACTCAAACAGGGTAAGTAGATCAGCCCCCGCGCTCAGGACGGCTCCCTCGTGGAGCATGAGGCTGGAGTTGAGCACCGGGCAAACCGCAGCCAGGCCTCCGGCCCGGTAGTAACCCTCTTCGCACAGTATGTGAGAGTGCCCAGTGCCGAAGAGATACACGATCCCACCGGCCTCAACTGTGCGCACCACGGCCTGCGCCGTCTGGTTCATGGCCTCAACCTGGCTCTCCGCAATCGCAGTAAGGCTCTTACGCACAGCATCCATGTACGACTGCGCACCTGAGACCAGAGACATTGCCTTTTCCCCGCGATGAAGACCCGCTTCACGAACTGGAACCTCGCAGAATCGCCTTGAACTGGTACCGCGAACCGCAGTACGCCGAGCGCACATACTCAATCGGACGGTCGGCGTCGTCAAACGTGATGCGCGTCAGGCTGAGCACCGGCTCGCTGCGCTTGATCGCCAGGGCCTCGCATTCCGCCCTGGTGGGCAGGCGCGCTTCGATAGCCTGGCTCGCCCAGGCCAGGCGCAGACCGTAGTTGGCCCGCAAGACCTGATAGAGCGATTCGCGGTTGAAATCGTGAAGCGCCAGGATGCCAGGGCACAACTGGTGGTTGAGACACGATTCTTCGAGCGCCACCGGCGTCTCATCGGCATGGCGCGTGCGGACAAGCACCACGATCTCAGACCCTGCCTGGAGTTGGAGGCGCTCGGCGATCTCGTCGCTGGCCAGTCGAATCTCCGTGCGCAGGACTCGGCTGCTGGGACGCATTCCCCGGCGGCGCATTTCTTCGCTAAATCCTGTCAGTTCGGTCAGCTCTTGCTTAATCTTGGGCAAGATGGCAAACGTCCCCTTGCCCACGCGCGAGTCGGCATACCCTTGCTGAATCAGAAGTTGCAGCGCCTGGCGGGCGGTCATCCGGCTCACACCATTGGTTTCCGCCAGTTCTCGCTCGGAAGGCAGGCGTGCGCCGATGGGGTACGCGCCGATGTCAATCTGCTTGCGCAGGTATTCGTTCAACTGGATGTAGAGGGGGACTTTGGAGCCAGGGTTTAACATACCCATTATCGTCTAGGTTCAATCCGGTAGATACCATTATTTACCATGTTACACCGTTTTTCAAAGCGGTGCAAGCGAATAGCAGGTTCTAGCTACCGGACACTTGAACAAATGAGCGAGGGCTAGCCAATTTCCACAACC
>CAYNHD010000150.1:0-9120 GCA_964396775.1 uncultured Thermoflexus sp.
TCCTATACCGCTCACCTACGAGATTTCGTATGTCCTTAACTTTATCCACTCCCGAACTGTGAAGACTCTTTGCTTTTCTCTGCGCGCTCTGCGCCTCGGAGGTGATGCGTTGCCCCAAAGCCTGAATGCAGCCGAAGCGTGCTTTGCACCCGCCCTCGAATTCGCTACAATCCCTGCAGGCAAAGCGCGAGAATGGAAAGCGATTGTACTCATGGCTATTCGTGAAGTGATCACCCCGCAGAACCCGATCCTGCGCAAGAAGGCGCACAAGGTCCGCGACTTCAACGATCCCAGGCTACAGCGGCTCGTTGATGACATGGTGGAGACCATGCTGGCTGCCCCTGGCGTGGGCCTGGCCGCGCCGCAGGTAGCCGTCAGCCAGCGAGTGATCGTTGTGCACCTGCCCGACGACGAGGAATCCAGAAAGGAATACGGCGAGGACGCGGGCGTGCTCTACGCCGTGATCAACCCGGAGATCGTGCGCGCCTCGCACGAGATGGTGGACGGCGTGGAAGCGTGCCTGTCCATCCCCGGTTACTATGGCATGGTCAGCCGTCACGTCGCTGTGACGGTGCGCGGCCAGGATCGCACAGGCAAGGAGATGCGCATCAAGGCGCAGGACTGGCTGGCGCGCGTCTTCCAGCACGAGATCGATCACCTGGACGGCGTGCTGTTCATTGACCGCGCCAGCGACATCTGGCGGGCGCGTGGCCACGAGTTCAGCGCGGCGCAGCCCGACCCACTGGCGGGCATAATCGAAGCGGTTGAGGAGGGCGAGTTGTAGCGGTTGCTCGCCCCCTCCCCGTTCATGTATCGCCCACAAGCCTCCTTCTATCCCCAATCTCTTCGGGTCCACGAACAACCTGTTGCTAAGGGAAGTTCAGGAACGCTCACTGAACGCCTCCCCCCTCAGTCCCCCCTCCAGCCGAGCTAGAGGGGGGATGATCTGGCAGGCGGTTCTCCCCTTCCCCCAGCAAAGCTAGGGGAAGGGGCCAGGGGATAGGGGCATTCTGACGATTGCCCAACAACTTGTTCGTGGACCCAATTCCTTCCCTTCTCTTGCGCGGCAGGCATATAATGGAGGTAGGGAGCACCCTTCCGGCCACTCTGCCCAGGAGTCACCTAGTCGTGTAAGGTGGTGAACCATGACAGACCTGCTGACTCTGAGTGTCATCAAGGCGGACGTAGGGGGCTATGTAGGGCACTCGCGGATGCATCCCGACCTCATCGAAGAAGCCAACGAATGCCTTGCAACAGCCAAATTGCAGCACCAGATCATTGATTTTCGTGTCACTTCGTGCGGCGATGATCTGGGCCTCATTATGACCCACGACCAGGGTAATGATAGCGTCGAGATTCACCGCCTGGCGTGGAATGTCTTTGAAGCGTGCACAGTCGTCGCCAAGCAGTTGAAGCTCTACGGCGCAGGCCAGGACTTGCTGGCCGACGCCTTCTCTGGCAATGTGCGGGGGATGGGGCCTGGCGTGGCCGAAATGACCTTCGAGGAGCGGCAGGCCGAGCCTGTCCTTGTCTTCTTCGCCGACAAGACCAGCGCCGGGGCCTGGAACCTCCCCCTCTTCCGCATGTTCGCCGATCCCTTCAACACCATTGGACTGGTCATTTCGACGGCCATGCACGATGGCTTCCGCTTCGAGGTCTACGATGTGAAGGGAAGCCGCAAGATCGTGCTGGACACGCCGGAGCAGATGTACGACCTGCTGGTGTTCATCGGCGCGACGGGGCGCTACATCATTCGCAATGTCTTCAGCCGGCGCGCTAACGAGATCGCCGCCGTGTCGTCTACCGAGCGCCTGGCGCTGATCGCCGGGAAGTACGTGGGCAAGGACGACCCGGTGTGCGTGGTTCGCTCTCAGGGGGTGTTCCCGGCAGTCGGTGAGGTGCTGGAGCCGTTCACCATGCCGCATATCGTCGAGGGGTGGATGCGTGGCTCGCACTACGGGCCGCTGATGCCCTGCCGCGTGAGCGAGGCCCATCCGAGCCGCTTTGACGGCCCGCCGCGCGTGATCGCGCTGGGCTTCCAGGTGGCGAACGGCCACCTGATCGGGCCGCAGGATATGTTCGACGATCCCTCCTTCGACGAAGCGCGCCATCTGTGCAACATCATCGCCGATCACCTGCGCCATCACGGACCCTTCGAGCCGCACCGCCTGCCGATGGAGGAGATGGAATACACGACCCTGCCGGAGGTCATGAAGAAGCTGGAAGGCCGCTGGCTGCCCCTCGACGAGCACGAGCCGGACACGCTGGCGGCGAAGCCTTGAACGATCTTACTGCCGAAGTGGAGTTGAGATAGCGATGGTGAGGCCCGGAACTGGTTTCCGGGCCTGATGCTGGCAGCGAATTGCAGTGTAGTGATCGTGCCAGCGAAATCTGGCGGGGGTGCGGTCACGAGTTTAGTCAGGAAGCCTGATAGTACATCTCTGCGATCTCTCACTGTGCGGCAGAGAGGGATATCGGCTGAACGTAGATATTGTCACCATCATCAAAAGCTATCGCTGTGAGATCCGGCTTCAAGGAGATGTTCTGCACCAGGCGGACGGGCACCTCAAGGACTTCGGCCAGACTACCATCCGCTCTATATATGGCGATCTTGTTATTGTATGCCAGCAGCAGGAGTTCGCCGTTGGCTGACGCCGTAAAACCTGTGATACGTTGTTGGGCGGGAAGTTGGATTGGCAGAGGTTTCAAGTCTGTGCCATTCGGTTTGATCGAATAGAATAGGCCATCTGCCCCAAGAAAACAGATACGCCCATTCACCACTGCCGGGAAAATGCCTTCAGCAAGCTGCGTCTCCCCTATAAAACCTATGCGATCCGTTTTGAGGATTTTGCCGCCAGCCGAATAGACCAACTCGTCATCGCTAAGCCAAAGGACATGATTGAGATAGTCATATTGCCAGAAGGAGCGAAGGGATCTCTGAGATGCGGGCTGGAGATTGAGCGAATCCGAAGGAGATACCATTATCCCGATATCCATGTAGCTATCTGAAGGAGTGCCGCGCCAATGCAGGGCGTTGTACGCGACTGCAACATACCGGTCATCCGGTGAGAATGTGCCGATCATTCGTTGCATATCGCTGTCATATCCACTTCCCTTGTGGTAGGGTACATTCCAGATCGATTCAAACGCTGTTACCTGCCAATTCCGACCTAGCTGGGCAATGACCACTTCATTGTCCTCAAAGAACCGACCATCCTGACTCTTTCGACCGCGCGTCAGTATCAGTTGATCGGATGTGTTTGCCCAATTCGGATTGGAGCCAGCAACAATCAGGACAACATCCTCGGTCGCTCGGACAGTGAACTGTTCTGGCACAATGACAGACTCAGTTTCGGCTGAAAGATCAGACGCAACAACTGCGTCCGCACCATATAGTGAAGCAAGGGGCAGAGTGATGATCACCTGCTGGTCGAACTCTGCGTGCACAGTGAAGTCGCCAGGTCCCATTGCGTTCGGATAAGCATTGCGCACCTGAAGTGCGTTCACGTAGAGGAACAGGTCACCGTAGGCACTGAACTGCAACGGAATCTCATAGCGTTTGACCGTGCGCTCCCCGCGCGCCCCGCCTGCACCTGCATAGTCCGGCACCTGGAATGTGTCGTAGGCCATCTCAAACTGATAGTACGACCATAGCTCGTCGTCTGTGAGCGGCTGCCCAGCCTCAAGAGCAACCATGAAATCTCTTGCGCTGATGACGGTATCCGCCGCCGTGATCATGCCGCCGACCACTGGCAACAGACTCATCCCCGTCTTGAGCGCCAACCAAAACGCATACATGCTGGCTGGAAGCCATCTGGACTCGGCCTCGTTAGGAGCCAGCGCCTCTTGCCATGTCTGCTGTCCCGCGTTGTTGATCAAGACCATTTGCTCAGGCATACCGGTCAGTTCTGAGGCAGCATCCGGCAGAACCAACGCGATCTGCGCTCGTGCAATTTCCCAACTGTCTTCTTTCATACTGCTCGCGTAATTGGCGGCAAAGAACTCGACAACCAACGTGACCTGCTGTCCCAGCGAGATGGTTTCGGGGCCTGAGACGCGCACAGTTATTGGTATCTGATCGCCCGTCGGCGATGTGATTCCTGAGGTGGGAGAGGTATGGACTATGCTGAGCGTATACGCTTTCTCGAATAGCACTTTCGGGGCAGGTGTCTGCGCTCTGGAAGGGAACGCCGGCACGAGGGTGGCTGCAACCACCAGCATGAGCACAAGTCGGACGAGCTTTGCCAGCAAGCGCGACGTGGACATGGCCCTTTCCTCCTCGCATGACGCTCTTTAGTTCTTAAGAGTATAGGCCGCGGTTCCTGCCAGTACACTGAGGCACAAATGAGCCAATGGTTAAGCGACGAGCGCCTTGCCTTGATAGGCCCACCGAAAAGGTTGGGCCATCGTGCGGTTCCAGGATGCTGAACCGAAGCTCAATCTGGTTCATCCAGGAAGCGTGTTTGGGCGTATCGTGAAAGACAATACGGTGGGAGGGGTCAGAGAGAAAAGCGGCGCGGCTCTCCAACGAGGCCAGAATGCCGGATTTGCCTTTGACGCCCAGCTCGATGTCCAGTTCCGACTCCTCGGTCACGTAGCGGACCAGAGATGCGGACTGATGCGTGTTGAGATTGTCCACGATGAAATGCCATTGCACGATGTGCGGGTCAGACGCAACGGTGCGCCGTGCCGGATGTGCTCGAACTCCCGGCGCAGCACCCGACCTGGCTGCATGGGCAGGTCGGGATACTTCGGCTCGCGGGCTTGCACCCATGTCATCATCGGTGCTCACAATGGCTTCGCCCCGTTCCGCCCGTTGTTGAGCGGTCTGATACAGGCTTTCTACCGCGCAGCGTCTGGATAGACACTGACAGTATTCGGTGAGTCTATTCCCCCCCCGGCGGAACAGTCTGCCAGCGTGCACCCCTTTCCGCTTCACATACTGTCATCATATCACAATCTACGTGTGCCCATTAACAAGACTTCGGAAGTCTCCGAAGACTTCCGAAGTCTGGTCTCGTTCTCTGGCGCGCTCTGCCCCCGCCTTCTCGCGCGCCGGGACGGGACGGCTCCGCTTACCCGTCCTCAAGCGCCGCGCGAATCTGCGCCGCCAGGTCGCGCACGGCGGGCACACCCGCTGCGCCCGCCCGCACCAGCGCACTGCCGACGATGAACCCCTCGGCCAGGCCCTTCATGGCGCGCGCCTGTTCCGGCCCACTGATACCAAAGCCCACCACACGCGGGCAGTCGGTCTGCGCGCGGATACGCGCCAGGAAATCGCCGAGGCCGGGCGGCAGGGCCGCGCGTGCGCCGGTCACGCCCGTCACCGAGACGACGTAGATAAAGCCGCGCGTCCGTTCGGCCACCAGGCGGATGCGCGCGTCGGTGCTGGTGGGGGCCAGGAAGAAGATCAGCGACAGCCCCTCGCGGGCGCAGGCTTCGGCGAACAGGGCGGCCTCTTCGGGCGGCAGGTCGGGGATGATCAGACCGTCGGCACCGGCGGCGCGCGCGTCGTGGGCGAAGGCGTCTGGCCCGTAGGCCAGCAGCGGGTTGAGGTAGCCCATCAGCAGCAGTGGCTGTGCCGCGCCACGTGCCCGCAGTTCGCGCACCGCCTCCAGGCAACGCCGGACGGTAACGCCGTTGCGCAGCGCGACCTGCGTCGCCGCCTGAATGGTCGGGCCGTCGGCGAGCGGATCGCTGAAGGGAATGCCGATCTCGAAGCCATCTACACCTACGGCGGCCATCGCTTGGATCGCGTCTAGCGACGCCTCTACCGTCGGGTAGCCGATGGGGTAGTAGGGCAGGAACGCCGCGCGCCCTTCGGCGCGGGTGCGGGCGAACATGGCAGCCAGGGCGTCCAGGCCGGTTTGCGTGCGGCTGATCTGACTCATGCGTCGCCTCCCAACGCGTTGATGACCGTGTCCAAGTCTTTGTCGCCGCGCCCGGACAGATTGACCAGCAGGATGGCGTCGCGGGGCATGGTCGGCGCGCGCCTGACCACTTCGGCGATGGCATGCGCGCTCTCCAGGGCGGGGATGATCCCCTCAAGCTGGCAGAGCAGTTGAAAGGCGGCGAGCGCCTCGTCGTCGGTGGCGACGGTGTAGTGTGCCCGTTCGATCTGTCGCAGGTAAGCGTGCTCCGGCCCCACCGAGGCATAGTCCAGGCCGGCGGAGATGCTGTGCGTCTCGGTGATCTGCCCGTCGGGGTCCTGCAGGACGAAAGAGCGCGTGCCGTGCAGCACACCAGGCCGCCCGCGCGCCGGATCGGCGAAGCGAGCGGCGTGCTCACCGCTGGCGATACCCCGTCCCCCTGCCTCGACGCCGATCAGGTCTACGTCCTCATCGTTGCGGAAGGCGTGGAACAAGCCAATGGCGTTGCTGCCGCCGCCGACACAGGCGATGCAGGCGTCGGGCAGCCGCCCTGCCTGAGCGAGAATCTGGGCGCGGGCCTCGATCCCGATCACGCTCTGGAACTCGCGCACGATCAGGGGGTAGGGGTGTGGGCCGAGCGCCGAGCCGAGCAGGTAGTGCGTGGTGGTGACGTTGGTCACCCAGTCGCGGATGGCCTCGTTGATGGCGTCTTTGAGCGTGCGGCTGCCACTTTCGACAGGGATCACTTCTGCGCCGAGCAGCTTCATGCGGAAAACATTGGGGCGCTGACGGGCCATATCCACGCTGCCCATATAGACGTGACACTCCATGCCTAGCAGAGCGCAGACGGTCGCCGTCGCCACGCCATGCTGACCCGCGCCCGTCTCGGCGACGATACGTCGCTTGCCCATGCGCTCGGCGAGCAGCGCCTGACCGAGGGCGTTGTTGATCTTGTGCGCGCCGGTGTGTGCCAGGTCTTCGCGCTTGAGGTAGATGCGCGCCCCGCCCAGGTAATCGCTGAGGCGGGCGGCGTAGGTGAGCGGAGTGGGGCGACCGGTGTAGGTTGCCTGCAGGCTGGCGAAGCGGCGTTGGAACTCCGGATCGCGGCGAGCGCTTTCGAAGGCGGTGGTCAGTTCATCCAGCGCGGGGACGAGCGTCTCCGGCACGAAGCGCCCGCCGAACTCGCCGAAGTAGCCGCGCTCGTCGGGCAGGGCAAGGGTTGTGTTCGTAGAAGGCAGGGTCATTGCTCACTCCTGATCGACTGATTTCACCGCCGCAATGAAGGCGCGAACGCGCTCGATATCCTTGACACCAGGGGCACGCTCGACGCCGCTGGCCACATCTACGCCCCAGGGCCGGATGGCCCGTACCCGCTGTGCCACGTTCTCCGGCGTCAGTCCGCCAGCGAGCATGAGGCGTGGCGCAACGGCCATCACAGCGCGGGCTACGTCTTCGCCCGCCTGTTCGCCGGTGCCGCCGTAAAGCTGCGGGTGATAGGCATCCACTAGCAGGGCGGGTAGCCGCTCGTCGTGGGGAGCGTAGGCCGCGAATGGCTGCGCTGCTGCCCGCGCTTCGGCGAGATCGCGAGGACGCAGGGCCTTGAAGGCGCGCCCGTCCAGCGCGGCGAGCGTCTCCGGCGGCTCGTCCCCGCTGAGTTGCGCCGCGTCCAGCCCTACCTCGTCCAGTATGCGCGCGATGACAGCGGCGCTCTCGTTGACGAAGACCCCTACCAGCAGTGGACAGGCCGTCCCCAGAATACCGCGCAGCTCCGCGACGAGCGCGCGCGCTTTCTCCGGCGCAAGGTAGCGCGGGCTGGGCGGGTAGAAGTTCAGGCCGAGCAAGTCAGCTCTCGCTTCGGCGCAGCGCAAGGCGTCGTCGAGGGTCGTCACACCGCAAATCTTGATGCGCGTCATCGGGACACCTCGCGCGGCTGACTGCTCAGTTCGCGGACGCGCGCGGCGACATCGGGCGCGGTGACCAGCGCTTCGCCGACCAGCACGGCGTGTGCGCCCGCCGCGCCCATGCGTCGGACATCGTCCGCGGTGAAAATGCCACTCTCGGCAACCAGGGTCGCGCCCGCTGGCAGCAGGCGGGCCAGGCGCGCGGTCGTGGTCAGGTCAACGGCGAAGGTGCGCAGATCGCGGTTGTTGACGCCGATCAGCGGTGCGCCGAGCGCCAATGCGCGCTCAAGCTCGCCCTCGTCGTGCACTTCGACCAGCGCCGCCATGTCCAGTTCGACGATCAGCGCGTGCAGGTCGGCCAGGCGGGCGTCGTCCAGCGCGGCGGCGATGAGCAGTACGGCGTCTGCGCCTGCAGCGCGCGCCTCGTAGACCTGATAGGGATCGAGCACGAAATCCTTGCGCAGGACGGGGACGCTCACCGCCGCGCGGACGGCAGTCAGATGAGCCAGGTCACCGCCGAAGAAGTGTTCATCGGTGAGCACGGAGATGGCCGCCGCGCCATTGGCGGCATAGGTCATTGCCAGGGCGAGCGGATCGAAGTCTGCGATCAGCACACCGCGTGAGGGCGAGGCCCGTTTGATCTCGGCGATGAGCGCGACGGTATCGCGGCGCACGGCGGCCCGCATGTCGCGCGGCGGGGGCGCTTCACGCGCGGCAGCGATCACTGTCGCCGCGCTCGCGCGGGCCTTGCGCGCCGCGATCTCCTCGACCTTGTGCGCCAGGATTTTGTCCAGTACGGTCTGGGTGCGCACGAACTCATTCGCCATCCGCCAGCTCCCGGCTAAAGGCGATCAGCGCGTCGAGCTTGGCCAGCGCCGCGCCGCTATCGATGGAGGCGGCGGCCAGAGTGATTCCTTCCGCGAAGTCGCGCGCGCGCCCCGCTGCCACCAGCGCCGCGCCGGCGTTGAGCAGCACCACGTCGCGCTTGGGGCCGTTGACCTCGCCGCTGAGTACCCCGCGCAGGATGCGGGCGTTTTCTTCGGCATCCCCGCCTAGCAACTCCCAGATGTGGGCAGGGGTCAGGTCGTAGTCCAGCGGATTTAGTTCGAAGGTGCGGACTTCCCCATTGGCGTAGTGGCTGACGATGTTGGGGCCAGTAGTGGTCAGTTCGTCAATGTTGCCGTAGCCGCAGACGACAATAGCTGAGATCGCGCCCAGCTCGCCTAACACGTTGGCCAGGTACTCGGTCAGGTCGGGCGCGAAGACGCCCATCAACTGGCGGCGCGCGCCAGCGGGGTTGGTTAGGGGGCCGAGAATGTTGAAGATGGTGCGTACGCGCAGCTCGCGGC
>CAYNHD010000151.1:0-9102 GCA_964396775.1 uncultured Thermoflexus sp.
CCCCCCCCCGGGGGGGGGGGGGGGGGGCGCGCGCGGCGCGGGGGGGGGGGGGGCCCCCCCCCGCGCCGGTGATCCGATGCGGTTGCGCTGCTTACGCGGGCGTGCGCTCCGCCTGCTCAGCGGCCAGGCGCACGGCAGCCAGTGTCAGGCCGAGCAGCAGCCAGACGAGGGTCATCGTCGCCTGGAAGAGGTCTATCTTGAAATAGAAGTGGTCGAAGACCCCGCCCGCCAGCGCGCCCACCAGCCCGCCCGCCAAGCCCAGCCACACATCGTCGAGCAGGGGCGCGGCGCGGATGGCCCGGTAGTGGACGGCGCTGTAGACGAAGGGGCTGCCCATCATCAGCAGGTAGGCGGCCAGCCCCACCAGCCCCATGTGCGAGGCAATGGTCAGGTAGGTATTGGCCACGCCGAGGTACAGGTCAATCTCCGGCGTGCCCGAAAAGCCCACGCCGATCACCGGATGGCGCCCGATCAGCGCCAGCGCGTCCTTGTACTCGCCAAAGCGCATCTGCGTCTCGATGTCCTGGTTGCTCAGGCCCGCCTCGATCTTGTCAATGTACCGCTGCGTCACCGGCAGGAAGAAGGCGAGGACGACCGCCAGGGCCATGATCAGCAGCAGCTTGCGGTAGCGCAGGGCGGCGATGAAGACGAGCGCCGCGCCCAGCGAGAGCATCGAGCCGCGCGAGTCCGTCAGAAACAGGGCGACGACGACCAGGCCGAGCGTGCCCAGCGCAGCCCAGCGCGGCAGCACGGGGCGGGCGCTGAACACCTGCGGGGCGGTCAGCGCGCCGATCATCAGCAGGAAGCCGCCGAAGGCGTTGGGGTCAATCCATGTGCCGATGGCCCGCTCGTTGAGCACGCTGGTGTAGTCCTGGCGGTAGCGCAGCACCCCGCCAACCGGGTACTCGAAGCGGCCCAGGCGGTTGAGCAGGGCTTCGGCAGTGGGGTCGGGCAGCGCCCACAGCACGATGCCGATCAGCGCGGACAGCCCGCCGAGGAGCATGATCGCCGACACGAGGCGGCGCAGCAGCCGCGCGTCGCGCGCCACGTCCACCAGCACGGGGATGAGCAGCAGCCCGGCGACCGTCTCGGCGACGGTGCGCAGCGTGCGTAGTTCCAGCGGCGCGTGGCGCAGGCCCATCAAGTAGGCGAAGAGGACGAGTCCGGCGAAGACCAGGGCGAAGGCTGCCGCCGGGACAGTGCGCAACAGGCGGCGCTGCCCGCTCATCCATTGCAGCAGGTACACGGCCAGAAAGCCGCCCAACGCCCCGTCGAGGAAGGTGGGCGAGGGCGAGAAGCCGACCGGCACCTTGCCGAAGGGGATCAGGGCAATCACGGCAACCATGACGATCAGCGCGCCGTGCAGACTGGTCAGCACGTAGACGGCAGTTGCTAGGCCAAGCACCACGCCGAAGGCCATCACCGGGCCGAGCAGCACGACCAGCAGGGCCAGCAGCCCGCCGCCCAGACCCAGCGTCGCGCCGACGAGGGCAGCGGCGGGGCGGCGGTCGGGGGAATAGAGCAGCGTGTCACGCATAGCGGCGTCCCTGGCGAGATGGCTCACTCTGGTATGCGCTCGGCGACGACGAAACCAGCGATGAACAACAGGCCCGCCACCAGCAGGGCCAGCGATCCGCGTAGCTCGCCGGAATAGGTGTAGTAGTAGTACGAGGCGAAGACCATCAGCAGCGAGAGCAGAAAGAACACGCCCGCCACGCGCGCCCCCCGCTCGCTGGTGGTCATATTCGGAAGCTGCCCCTGCACCAGCCCGCTCCAGGCCAGCACGACGTTGACCAGCACAGCGAGCAGCAGGCCGATGAACAGCGGCGAGGTTGGGTCAGAGGTGGTGAACATGGCGGCTTCCCTTTTCTGGGCGCAGGCCCAGAAGGACTTCCCACACGCAAGTCACGAAAGCGACGGCTCCGCCCCTGCGCGCGCCCGGCGGCGGTCGCGCAGCGCGGCGGCGAGCAGATAGGCGACCAGGCCGGCGAGCGTCGCCACAGAAATCACGCCGCCGGCGACCAATGACCGGGGCAGGAAGCGCAGCGTCACCTTCTGTGCCGCGCCCGCTGGCACTGGCACACCAATCAACCCGGCGTAAGTATCCACGATCTCGGCTGGCTCGCCATTGATTTCGGCCCGCCAGCCAGGGTAATTGGCCAGGGCCAGCGTCAGCAGAGCGGGGGCGCTGGTGGTCACTTCCATCTCCAGGTATTCGGGCAGCACCATCGTGAAAGCGCGCACCTCAGCGTCGGGCGGGCGCTCGCCAGGTAGCTCGAAGGGCAGCGGCTCGCTCACCACGCCGATCTCGCGCAGATCGATCCAGGGTTCGAGCATGATCTCCCGCGCGCCGTCCTGCCCGTCCTCCGAGACGCGCGCCTGGTAGACCAGGTGGGCGAAGGGGCGCGGGTTCTCTAGCTCGTAGAGCGTGTAGTCCTCGCCGTCATAGTTGACGCCCTGGCCGATGACCCGTACTGGCACGTTATCCGGCACGTCGGCGATCATCGTCGCGTAGCGCACGGCGAAGACCTCCCAGCGCCGATCTACGCGGATGCGACGCAGCTTCTCCAACGTCGCCAGGCGGAAGGGGCCGGTGCCGTAGATGTCGGGGATGCGCCAGTAGGTGCCGTAGGTCTGAATGCCCGCTGCGCCGTCCACGTGCCACTGAATCTCCTCAACGGGCTGGTGCAGCAGGTCGTAGTAGTCGGGCGGCTGGATGCGCTGGTCGGGCGTGTCCGGCACAAAGTTGGGCGAGTTCACGCCGAGCGTGAACAGATCGGCCACGATGAGCGCCAGCAGCGCGCCGCTCACCACAACCCCCCGTTCGCGGGCGCGCCAGGCCAGCCAGCCGCTGAAGAACAGGCTGACCAGGGCGACGAAGCCGAAAGTGTTCGGCGTGACTTCCTTCACGTCGTCGCCGCGTAGCTCGGTGACCAGGGCGATCACCAGGAAGGCGCTGCCCGTCAGCGCCAGGTGACCGCCCGCCAGCCAACGCAGCCGTCGCCCGTCCGCTCCGGCCAGGGTGTCGCCGGGGCGCAGCAGCGCGGCCAGCCCATCCGTAGCGAGCACGACCAGGGCGAAGACGGCCAGCGACGCGGCGCGCTCCTGCTGGCGGAAGAAGTTGAAGCCCGGCGCGACGAGGTAGAACAGATCGTAGACGATGCTGTTGCCGCCGAACGAAAGCCACAGCCCGACGACGATCACGCCGATCCAGAAGAGGTGCTGCTTCTTGGGGCGCAGCAGGGCGTTGAGCGCCAGCAGCAGACCGGGCACGCCCAGGTAGAGCGGCCACCATTCGGCGTCGTACAGGCGCGGCCAGATGAACTGCGTCAGCTCCGTGAACGAGAAGCCGACCGACTTATCCAGGTAATGGTAGTCCTCGGTGCGGAACGAGCGCCCGACCAGCTCATAAGCGGGCAGCAACTGCACCGCCGCCAGCGCCGCGCCCAGCCCGCCAAAGGCGGCGATGCGCCCCAGGATGCCCCGCCACGACACAGCGCGCCGCCAGCCCTCAAAGGCCAGGTACGCGGCAGTGAGGTAGGTCATCTGCAGGGTGGTCTGCGTGTGCCCGCCGAAGAACGACAGGGCAAACATGACGCTGGCTAGCAGCACGCCGCGCACGCGCCACCAGGGGCGCGTCAGGCTGAGGTGCGCGCCGAGCAGCATCAGCGGCAGCCAGGCGATGGCCTCCAGAATGCTCGGCTGGAGCATCGGATAGCCCGTCAGATAGCCGCCGTAGGTCCACAGGACGCTGCCGAACAGCGCCGGGTCCAGCAGCCGGCGCGGGCGCTCGCCGAGCAGGACGCGCAGGAAAGCGTACATCATCAGGCTGACCAGCCAGTAGTGCGCGGCGACTTCGAGTTGCAGCGCCTCGATGCCCCAGCCGTCGCGCCCGGCCAGCAGCGCCGCGACCCAGCGCGGCGGGTACCACACGGCCCACTGTACATTAGCGGCGAAAGGATCGCCGCCGTAGTTGTACGGGTTCCACAGGGGAATCTCGCCCTGCCACATCCGCTCGACCTGGTAATCGCTGTACGAGAAGTAGTGCAGGGGGAAGTCGCCTTTGGCGAAGAGGGCGCGGTCGGCCTCGGTGGGCGTGAGAAGCTGCCAGAAGAACAGCGCCCACAGCGCCGTGAGCACGGCGACCGCTACCACGGCTGGCCCTGTGGCGCGCGCTGGCAGTCGGAGCTGGGGGCGGATCACGGCTGGCGGTCTCCTGGATGATCGGGGGTGCTGGGGGTCATTATAGCGCGAATCGGCGCGGCGCGGCGGCGGCTGAGCGGCGATTGCCTGACGGGGCGCCGGCTGGGGCTAGAGCCTGTTATGAACTCCGCACGTCCGGCGTAGCGTGCAGGGCACGGCGCATGGGTAGCGCCCTGACCCCACCCTGTAGTCCCTCCCCTTTCCCTGCTTGCGGGGAAAGGGGCCGGTGGATAGGGGTTGAAAAGTGCATACCACGCTCTAGGGCAGGCCGCTGCCGCCGGGCCAGCGGTTGGTCACGCGGACGGGGAGGGTCAGCGCGTCGTCCGGCTGACCGGGCAGCGGCACGCGCACACCCGTCTGCCAGTCGTACCAGCCGGTGACCAGGGCGTACTCACCAGGGGGCAGCTCGGGCGGGAGCGCGATCTGGCGCACGTCCACAATAATCTCGCCGCTCGCCCAGCCCGACGCCGGGCGCGCTCCATCGCGCGGCGTGCCGTCGGCCTGCGCCCAGACACGCCCGCTGGAGTCGGCCAGGTGCAGGAAGACGCTGTAATCCTGTTCCGCCGCGCCGAGCGCCCCCCAGTGCAGGACGACTTCTAGCGAGCCGCCCGCCCAGGTCTGCGCGCCGTGCGGCAGGGCGGCGCCGAGCAGTTCGGCGAACTCACCCCAGATTGCAGGCGCGTTGAGGGGCGTATAGCCGGGCGCGCTGGTCACCGGCTCCACCAGGATCGGGCCGCTCAGTGTCTGCTTGCCGCAAGCCAGTTCCCAGGTGTAGCGGCCCGGTGGGGCGTCGAGCGGCAGCGCGATCTGCTCGACCAGCGTCTCGTCGCCCAGCGCGCGCGGCGCGGGATACTGGCCCCACAGGAATGGGTGCGCCGCCTCGCCGATCACTGCGCCGGACTCGTCGTGCAAGCGGGCGCGCGTTTCGGCGGGCAGCGCCTCGCCACGCTCCAGCGTTACCGTGCAGGTCAGCGGCAGGTCGAAGCCCTGGGGAAGTGCAGCGGGCGGCGCGAGGTCGAGACGGCGGTGGAAGACGGTCATCGGGCTGAATTCGTAGTCGCCGGGCGTGCTGAACTGAGCCAGCGGCGCGTAGTGGGCGCGGAACCAGTCCCCGGCGACGAGACGCTGCATTTCCCAGTACTGGGTGGTAACGACCAGATCGGTCTTGTACTTGGCGGCGGCGTAGGCGTCGCTGACGGCGTGCAGATCGGGCACGATCAGCCCGAAGGAGTCGCGGGTGTGGCGCTGGGCGTAATAGCCGACGATACCCAGGTCTTTGAGCAGCAGTGTGGCGTCAGGGTCGGTGTGGGCGGCGATCCACTCGCCGACCAGCCGGTAGGTGGCCATGCGCGGCGGCGGGGCGTGGTAATCCCAGGCGCGCAGAACAGCCAGCGCCGCGCTGACCAGCACCAGCAGCCCGGCCATTCCCGCGACGAGCGACCGCCGCCAGCCCGCCCGCACCAGGCGACGGGCCAGCCAGTCACCGCCAAGCGCGGCCAGGGCAGCCAGGATGACGAGCAGCGGCGTGTAGTACCAGAAGGCGGTCACGTTCAGCGCCAGGTAGCCGGCGAAGTAGAGCGCGGGCCAGAGGGCCAGCGGGCGCAGGCCCGGCGTTCGCCCGGCGCGCCATGCGCCCACCGCGATCAGGGGGACGGCCAGCAGCGACAGCGGGTTGTTGCTGTAGAAGGAGCGCCACCAACCCACGCCGTCGTCCCAGAACTTGACGCCCTGGAATAGCTCCTCTTTGGCGCTGAAGGTCTGCGGCAGGGGCGCACCGAAGTAGGCCCAGGCGAAGAGGAACCAGGGGGCGATGGCGGCCAGATAGACCAGCGCCAGCTGGATCACTGACATCAGAGAGCGCCGGAGATCGCTGCGCCCGGCGCGGAAGTCGCTCAGGGCGTCGGCGACGGCGAGCAGGCCCAGTGTCGCCGCCAGCACCAGGCCATCGGCGCGCGCCCAGGTGAGGGCAGCGGCGGCCAGCAACGATGCCGCGCGCCGTCCGCGCGCCCAGAGCCAGAATCCGCCCGCCAGGATCGCGCAGTAGAACAGCGTTTCCATGCCGAAGCTGACGTAGACCAGCGGCGAGGCGGCGAGGGTGATCGCCAGCGCGCCCGCTCCCAGGCGAGAGAGCGTGGGCCGCAACGCCATCACCAGCAAGGCGATGGTCGCCAGAGCGAACAGGCCGCTGAGCAGGTTGCCGGCGTGCAGCAGGTCGGGCGTGACGGCGTACACGCCGGCCATGAGCAGTGCGTAGAGGGGGGTGGTTGTGCCCTGCACGCGCTCGCCGGGGTTGAAGACGAAGCCCTCGCCGCTGGCGATGTTGCGGCTGTAGGTGAAGGTGATGAACACATCGTCCTGGGTGTAATCCCAGTAGGCCGCCGTGAGCAGGACGAGCAGGGCCAGCGTCACCCCGATCCAGGCTCGCTCTGGCGGGACACGTCGCAGCGCGCGTATCATTGCACCTGAATCCAGCTCAGCCACACGTAGTCCACCGACTGCGCGCCCGCCTCCCCGCGCACGCGCAACGTCGCCGCCGGATCACCTGCCGGATAGACACGCACCAGCAACCGGTAGCGGCCCGGCGGCGCGTCTGCGGCGATGGTCAGCGCCCGCGAGTCGGCGACAGGCGCGCCGGGCGTCCAGGCCGTGACCGGCGGATCGGGCGGCGCGTCGAGTTGGGCGGCTTTGAGCAGACGGGACGGGTCGGGGTCAATGATCTGGACGGAGATCACGTAGTCCGTCGTCAGGCGCTCGCGCGCCTCCCAGTGCAAGGTGACGGTCGTTGTCTCGCCGGGGCGCAGCGCCCGCCGCGTGACCTCGTAGCCGCGCAGGACAAGCTCCCCGCCGAAGTCAGCGTTGACGGGGTTGGGAAACGCACCGGGCGGCGGCTCCAATGTGACGCACCCCAGCCAGAGGCGGTCCGTCTGCGGGTCGGCGTCCGCGCCGAGGGGAACCATGCGCTCGAATGCGGTCAGATCGTAGAAGCCCAGGTACACGTCGAGCGTCTGCGGGGCGTAGATCGTCTCCGGGATGGGCACGGCGACCAGGTTGTTCCACGAATCCCCGGCTTGCAGGTCGGAGGTCGCCAGCAATCCGCCGCCGGGGTACACGTCGCGCTGCGCCTCGATGGTGCCGTCTTGGTTGACCAGGTGGACGAACAGGCTCCAGTCGCGCTCCAGGGGGCGCTTGACGGTCATGGCCGGGGCCAGGTAGAGGGTGTCGCCGGGTTGCAGCGTCCCCTCAACGCGCTGGTAGGCGACGCACAACGCTTCCTGCGCAGCGTCCGGCTCGCGGAAGCACGCCGCCCGGTGCGCGCCATGCTCCAACGTGGCGAAGGGCCAGGTCGCGTCGCGGTCGAGGGTGTAGGCCGGGCGGATGGTCGCCAGCGGTTGCAGTGCGGCGATTCCGGCGAAGAGCAGGGCGGCGGCACTCAGGCTTGCCGCCTGCGCCTTCGACGCGCGCGGCAGCCAGGCGGCCAGGCCCGCTGCCAGCCAGACGTTGAGCGCGGCGATGGCGCTGAACCACAGCCGCCCCTGCGAGGCCCAGGTCTGGCGCGTCCAGATCAGCAGCGAGACGAAGACGAGCGCCGCCCAGACCACGGTCAGCGCGCGCGCGGCGTAGAGCGCGCGGTCGAGCGGGCAGGTGCGCGTGCGGACGCGCAGGGCGATCTCGCGGGCCAGCGCCACCAGCAGCCCCAGGACGCTGATCCCGGCCAGCAGGTTGAACAGGGCGTAGACTCCATCGCGCATGGGCACATTGACCCCGCCGAAGAAGCCCCAGAAGGCCATCATGAACGTCTCGCGCTCCGTCCAAAGCTGCTGCAAATCGGCGGGGACGGCGCGCCGCCCCACGATGTCCAGGAAGATGTTGATGCCGGTCGCGTCGCCATAGAGGTCGTAGTTGCGCCAGTACCACCAGCCGGCGATGAGCACAGTCAGCCCGCCGGCGATCAGCCCGCCGAGGACGAGCGGTCGCCAGTCGCGGGCGCGCCAGGAGATCGCCAGCAGCACCAGGGCGATCAGCGGCAGCATGAGGCCAATCTGGTATTTGGCCAGCATCCCCAGCCCGGCCAGGATGCCAAGCCAGACGTAGGCCCGCAGCGGCGGCGGGTCGTCCCAACGCCGGACCAGCCGCACGATCATCAGCAGCAGGGCGCTGGCCAGCAGGGTCGAGAGATTATCGTTGTTGATCACCCCGCTGATGAAGAGGAACATCGGGTTGAACGCGGTGAAAGCCGCCGCGCCCAGGGCGATGGCCGGAGCCGCCGGGAACAACTCGCGGCCCAGGGCGTAGGTCAGCAGCACCGTGCCCAGCCCCATCAGAATAGACATGAAGCGCACCAGGCGCATGGCCAGGGCCGTGCCCCGCCAGGGGAATGACTCGCGCCCGGCGTCGTGGACGGCCATGTTGGCGTTGCCGTCCGGCACGACCACGCCGATGTCCGCGTGCGGGTTGATGCGGCGCAGCGCCTCCATGTCGGACGTGTCAATCCAGCGAGTCAGCAGCGCGCCCAGGTAGTAGTAGAGTGGGGGCTGGCTGCCTTCCTGCCGCCAGGGGCCGGGGTTGGCCGGGTCCTGCACGGGCAGGCCGAAGTTGTGGTCGGCCACGTACTGGACCATCGGGTAGTGCCACAGCTCGTCGGACGCCTCAAACAGCGGCGTGACCAGGCTGTAGACGACGGCCAGCAGCGCGTAGCCGCCCAAAATGAGCGCCAGCAGCGCGCGCTGGCGAGAAGACGCTTTGGGCATGAGCATTCGCTTGCGGACTGCAATGCTGCGCGAAATCCAGCGGCGGAGTGTACCGGATTGGGCGCGGGTTAGCCAGGGCGAGGTAGTTGCCGGAAGGCCCCTATCCCCCGGCCCCTTCCCCCAGCACAGCCAGGGGAAGGGGAGAACCGCC
>CAYNHD010000152.1:0-9075 GCA_964396775.1 uncultured Thermoflexus sp.
GGTGGCTTACAACCTGATCATCCCGGCGCTGTTCGCCATGACGGGCATCGGCGTCTTCAGCATCGCCTACAACTGGGTGCGGGCGCGCGCGGTGAGGCCGGGGCAGATCGTGGGGGCGACAGGGCGGAGCGCCGCACCCCCTAATTCCCCCTCTCCAGCCGAGCTAGAGAGGGGGACTTCGCCGCCCGACGGCGGGATTTCCGCAGGGGCGTATAGCCATACGCCCCTACATGGCGGGGCGGAGCAGAGCGCCGCTTCTACGGGGGCGCGCCCTGGGGCGTATAGCGATGCACCCCGGCCAGATGGGGCGGAGCAGAGCGCCGCCCCTACGGGGGCGCGCCCTGGAGCGTATGGCGATGCACCTCGGCCAGATGGGGCGGGGGACGAGCCGCGCCCGCCGAAGGGCAACGCCTGGCTGGCCGGGCTGCTGGCGCTGGTGCTGGCGGTGGTGCTCGGCAACCTGGGCACGCTGCACGTCGTGGTGACCAACATCGCGGCGTTGGATGGCTGGTCGCAGCCGCCGCTGTACGAGCAGGTGCGCCGCCAGGAGATTCAGGCTCAGCGCGACCAGCTTTACCAGAAGTTCTACGCCGAGGAAGTCAAGAAGTTCCGCGCGGAGCACGGCGGTCAGGAGCCGGTCGAGGCGGGCGATATGTTTGCCGTGACCGATGCCGCCCAGCGGCGTGTGGAGGCGACTATCGAGGACTACGCAGAGCACCCGCCGCTGCTGCGCCTGTGGCAGTATGAGCTTGGCAACCTGCGCGAGCAGATCGGCGCGTTCTTCCGCGGGCTGAGCAAGGTGCTGGACGGGCAGCCGCTGCCCATGCACACGCATCGCTGGTACTGGGGGCCGACGCGCATCATCAGCGAGCTGCCGGACGGGGCCGGGCGCGGGGCCATCGCCGAGATGCCCTACTTCACCTTCCTCTACGGCGACCTGCACGCGCACATGATCGCCTTCCCGGTGACGCTGCTGGTGGTGCTCTGGCTGCTGGCCGAGATCCTCGGGGCGGGGCACGCGCTGCGCACCTGGTGGGAGGCGGGCCTGGCCCTGGCCCTGGGCGCGCTGGCTGTCGGCGTGCTGCGCCCAACCAACTCCTGGGACTGGATCACGTATCTGCTGCTCGGCGTCGCCGGGCTGACCTTCGTCGCCTGGCTGGGTGCGGTGCGGACGCGGCGCGGCGACCCGCCGCCGGAGATCGCCGCGCGGTTGCGGGAGTGGCTGCGGCCCAGCCGGGCGCGCGAGCTGTGGCTCATCCTGCTCGTGCTGCCGGTGATGCTCGCCGCGCGCGTGGGCTTCTACTTCTTCCAGCGCGCCCTGGCCGACCAGAAGGCAGCGCGGGGGGAGATCGCGCCGGAAGTGACCCTGAGCCTGTCCAGTGCCATCGCCTGGATGGTCGCCGGGCTGGTGCTGGCCGTCGCCCTGTACGCCGCCGCGCTGATCGCGGCGCGCGCCCGACTGGATCGGCGGCTGCTGTGGGCGTGGATCGGGCGGGTGGCGCTGTTCGTCGGGCTGACCTTCGTCGTCGGGCTGCCGTTCACGGCCTACTTTGCCACCGCCTACAACTCGGTCAAGCCCTGGGAGCAGGAGACGACGCCGCTGTGGGCCTACCTATACGTGCACGGCACTTTCATCTTCCTGGTGATCTCGCTACTGGTCTGGCAGACGGCGCGCTGGCTGCGCCGCGTGCGCGTGCGCGCGCTGGAAGGGCTGGCCGTGCCTGTGCTGGGGATCGGCGGGGGGCTGCTGCTGGTGCTGGTTGGCTCCATCGTCTACGGGGTGCGCGAGGTGGCGGTCGCGCAACTGGCCAGGCCGCTGATCGCCTGGGCCGCGCTGCTCTTCTTCCTGCCGGGGCAGAGCGCGCTGGTGCGCGCCCTCAACGCGCTGATCGCGCTGGCGCTGGCGATCTCGCTCGGCGTGGAGCTGGTGGTGCTGGATGGCGACATTGGCCGCCAGAACACGGTCTTCAAGTTCTACTTGCAGGTCTGGTTCCTATTGAGTATTGTCGGCGGGGTGGGGCTGGCCTGGATGCTGCGCAGCGCCGGGCGCTGGCACCCGTTGCTGCGCGCGCTGTGGCAGGGCGGGCTGGCTGTGCTGCTGACCATCGCCGCGCTGTACCCTGTGCTGGCGACGCGGGCGCGCGCCCTGGATCGCTTCAACAAGGACGCGACGCCGCTGACGCTCGACGGCATGGAGTACATGAAGTACGCCCTTCACGGCGAGTCCGGGCTGTACTTCCGGCTGGACGGCGATTACGAGATGATCCGCTGGCTGCAAGAGAACGTCGAAGGCACGCCGGTGGTCATGGAAGCGCACCTGTACCCGTCCGAGTATCACTGGGGCGGGCGGATCAGCATCTACACCGGGCTGCCGACGATGCTCGGCTGGCGCTTCCACCAGATTCAGCAGCACAGCCTGGAGGACATGAATCTGCTGGTGCAGACGCGCGAGAACAACGCGGCGGCCTTCTATTCGCTGGGCGGGGAGGAAGGCATCCGCGCGGCGCTGCGCCTGATTGACCATTACGACATCGAGTACATCGTCGTCGGCGCGCTGGAGCGGGCCTTCTACGGCGACATTGCCCTCGACCCGGCCACAGGGTTGCAGACGGCGGGGCACGCCGAGGGCCTGGCCAAGTTCGACACGATGGCCGCGGCGGGCCTGCTGGAAGTGGTGTACAGCGCCGACCGCTGCCTGAACACGGCCATCACCGACGCGGCGGCCTGCCCGCCGGCGCAGGTATACACGGACAAGATTTACCGCGTGGTGACGGACGCGGCGCAGGGTAAAGAGACGGCATGGACGTTTCGCTGATCACGGACTGGCTGGGGCGCGAAGGCGGTTTCGTGCTGCGTTGGTGGCTGCTGGTGACGCTGGCGGGCGCGGCGGCGTGGCCGCTGCTCTTCCGCCTGGCAAGGGCGCTGCCCGACCGGGGCTACACGCTGGCCCGCGCTGCCGGGCTGATGCTGACCGGCTTCGTCTTCTGGTTCCTGGGCAGTGTGGGCCTGCTGCGCAACGATCCGGCGGGCATGGCTTTCGCCTGGCTGGTGGTAGTCGCTCTGGGGGTGATCGCCGTGTGGCGCTGGGACGAGCGCCCCTCACTGCGGCTCTGGCTAGGCGAGCACTGGCCGCTGGTCGTGCTGACGGAGATGCTGTTCCTGGCGCTGCTCTTCGGCTGGGCGATTGTGCGGGCGCATAACCCGTTGATGGCCGAGACCGAGAAGCCGATGGAGATCATGTTCATCAACGCCATCCGCGCCAGCGAGGCCTTCCCGCCGCAGGACGCCTGGCTGAGCGGCTACGCGATCAGCTACTACTACTTCGGCTACGTGATCATCGCCATGCTGGCTGACCTGAGCAGCGTGTCGAGCAGCATCGCCTTCAATATCACCATCGCGCTCGTCTTTGCCCTGACGGGCATCGGCGCGCTGGGCCTGGTCTATAACCTGGTGCGCGCGGATGCTCTGCGGCGCGGCGCGGCGGCGCGCCGTAATGCGCTGGGGGCGGGCGTGCTGGGGCTGTGCTTCCTGGTGCTGATGGGCAACCTGGGCACGGCATTGGTCGAGCTGCCCTGGCGCGGCTATGCGCCGGGGCTGGTGGACGCGGCCTATTTCGACTTCTGGGATGTGGAGGGGCGCGCTGGTAGCAGCGAGATCATCGCTGAGGACGGGTCGCTGCGCACCGTCTCAGCGGACGCCGACGGCGACGGCGTGCCCAACTGGGACGAGCCGCGCTTGCCGCTGGATCGCTTCGAGTTCACCTACGGCCTGGGCTGGCGCTACAGCCGCACTGTCCACGACCGCGACCTGAGCGGCACGCCGCACCCCATCCAGCCGATTGCCGAGTTCCCCAACTTTAGCTTCGTGCTGGCCGACCTGCACCCGCACGTGCTGGCGCTGCCCTTTGCGGTGCTGGCCATCGGGCTGGCGCTGGCGCTGGTGTTGGACGGGCGCGGGCTGGCCCGTTGGGAATACCCCTTCTACGCCATCTGGGTGGGCGGCATGGTCTTCGTCAACTCGTGGGACGCCATCTACCTGCCGCTGCTGGTCGGCGCGGAGGCGCTGCGCCGCCTGCTGCGCAACGGGAACGGCGTCCTGCACGGGCGCGATCTGGCCGGCCTCGTTCGCTTCGCTGCCATCCTCGGCGGGCTGACGCTCGTCTTCTACCTGCCCTGGCTGATCTCGTTCACGTCGCAGGCGGGCGGCGTGCTGCCCAACGTCATCTACCCGACGAAGTGGCCGCAGTTCTTCCTGCAGTTCGGCGTCTTTCTCGTCCTGCTGACCGGCTTCCTGCTGGCGGAGAGGCGGCGGGCGGGCCGGCGCTTCAACTGGGGAGCGGGGCTGCTGGCGGCGGGGCTGCTGGCGGCGGCGTTCGCCCTGGCGACGGGCGTGCTGGGGCTGCTGGCCTGGGAGAGCGACATGCGCGGGGCCGTCTTCGGCAGCACCGACCCCGGCGCGAGCTTGGGCGACCTGCTGCCGGACATCCTGGCGCGCCGCCTGATCGGGCTGCCGACCGAGCTATGGGTCTTCTTGCTGATGGCGCTGGTCGTCGGGCGGCTATTCGCGCGTCCGGCGGCTGGTGACGCGATGCAAACGGCCTCGCCTGGCGCGCTCAGCCCGGCGACTGGCTTCGCCCTGCTGTTGGTGGGGGCGGGGGCCGTACTGACCGTCGCGCCGGACTTCGTTTACCTGCGCGACAACTTCGGGGTGCGCATCAACACCGTCTTCAAGCTCTACTACCAGGGTTGGATTCTGTTCAGCATTGCGGCGGCGTTCGGCGCGTGGTCGGTGCTGGGCAAGGTCACGACCCCCACACGGCGCCGGGCGGTTGTCCTGCAAGGGGTCTATGCGTCGGCGCTCGTGTCGCTCCTGGCGGGGGGGATGGCTTACCCCGTCCTGGCGACGCAAGGCCGCGCTCTGGTGGACACGGGGCGGCTGGCCGCCCAGGATCGTCGCGCGGAGTGCCAGCGGGCCGCCGCCGAGACAGGGGAGACAATTCAGTGCGAGTCACTGCCCGCGCTGACGCTGGACGGCGCGCCGACGATGGTCAGTCCCGACGAGCACGTGGCCATTCAGTGCCTGGCCGCGCTGGAGAGCAGCGGCGGGGCGGTGCTGGCCGAAGCGCCGGGCGGCGCTTACGAGCCGCACAAGAGCCGCTTCAGCGGACTGACGGGCATCCCCACGCTGATCGGCTGGCAGAATCACGAGCGGCAGTGGCGCGGCTCAACGTATGCGGAAGTGACCGATTACCGGCTAGAAAACGGCGAGCGCCGCGACCGGGCCAGGGATGTGGAAGACCTCTACACCACGCAGGACTGGGCGCGCGCCTGGCAGATCATTGATCGCTACGGCATTGATTACATCGTCGTCGGCGGGGCGGAGCGGGCGATGATCCGTCAGCTTGCCGGCGACGACGCAGGCCGTCAACGCGAGTACGAGTTGGGCCTGGCCAAGTTCGAGCAGGTTCTGACGCCGGTGTGCGAGTCCGGGGGCGCTGCCGTCTATCGCGTCAGGCCGGGGTGAATGAGAGCGAATTGCTGATGAGCGCACGAGCGCACGAGGCGGCGCCGCCCTTGGGCGAGCCGCACGCTGACGAGACCGACACGCAGCCGATCCCCCTGGGAGCGGCCCTGCGCGTCCGCGCGACGCCAGAGGCGCTGCTCTATGTGGCGCTGGCGGTGCTGGTGCTGGTGCTGCGCGTGGGGGCGCTGGATCGCGCCCCGCTGGACGACGCGCAGGCGCGCCAAGCCCTGGCCGCGCTGCGCGAAGTGGACGGGCGCGTGCCGGGCGGCCCGCTCGTCGCCGACAGCCCGCTGACCTTTGCCCTGAACGCGCTCACCTTCGGCGTGACCGGCGGTGCCAACGAGACGCTGGCGCGGCTGCCGGTGGCGCTGGCGGGCGTGCTGCTGGCGCTGGCTCCGGCGCTGTGGCGGCGCTATCTCAACCCGCTGCCCGCGCTCATCCTCAGCTTCCTGCTGGTGATCTCGCCGGTGGCGGTGCTGGCGGCGCGGACGATGAGCGGCGTCACCTGGACGATGCTGCTGGCACTGGTCGCGCCCTGGCTGGCGCTGCGCTTCATCGAGACGGGCGAGCAGCGCTGGGCGGTCCTGGCGACGGTGGCGCTGGCGGCGATGGTCTTCCTGGCCGAGCCAGCGGGCTTCCTGACCTTGCTGGGGCTGGCCTTCGGCCTGGTCTTCGCCTGGCTGACCGACGATGATCCGGACTCCGCCGCCGCCGCCGGGCTGCGCCGGACGGTGCGGGCCTGGCCCTGGGCGGGGGGCGCGTTGGCCGCCGTCCTGGTCGTCGTGGGCGTGGCGACAGTCTTCTACTGGGTTCCGGCGGGGCTGACTTCGGTCGGCCAGGTGCTGTGGGCCGGGCTGCGCGGCTTCGCCGAGCGACCGGCGGGCGTGGCGACGGCTTTCCCGGCGTGGGTGGCCCTGCGCTACGAACTGGGCATCGTCGTCTTCGGGTTGCTGGCGCTGTATCACGTTGTGCGCCAGGGCGGGTTCTTCGAGCGGACGCTGGCGGGCTGGGCGCTGGCCGGCATCGTGTGGTCGGTGGGCTACGGCGAGGCGGGCGCGGGCCATGCCCTGTGGATCACGTTGCCCCTGACCGTATTGGTCGCGTTGCGCGTCACCGACTGGCTGACCGAGCGCGGCGGTGTGCTGTGGGACGTACCGGGCTGGGGCGTGCCGCTGCACGCGCTGATCACCTTCGGGCTGTGGCTGGCCGTGGGGCTGAGCGTGATCCTGCTCGGCAAGCAGCTTCTCTATGACCTGCCGCGCGAAGTGACCGACCTGGGCGCGCTGATCGAGCGGCTCTTCGCCGACATCTACAGCCGCAACACAAATTTCGAGACGCAGCAGATCGCCTCGATTGAGGTGCAGCCCGGCGTATTCGCCTGGGCGTATGTGCTGGGCTTCATCCAGCTTCGCCTGCTGGTCACGGTGCTGGTGTCGCTGCTCAACGGCGTGTTGTTCTTCTTGGTGGGTAGCCTGTGGGGAGCGCGCGCCGCGTGGCGTGGCTTCGCCCTGGGCACGCTGGCCGCGCTGCTGCTGATCAGCGCCGGATTGGGCGGACGGGCGGCGCTCAACCGCGTGGGCGACCCGCGCGAACTGTGGGTGAGCGACCCGGTGACGACCGATGTGTACGAGCTACGCGACACGCTGCGCGAGATGAGCCTGCGCGCCACCGGCGAGCCGCGCCTGCTGACGGTCACGGCGCTGGTGCCGCCGGACGGGGCGCTGGCCTGGGCGCTGCGCGACTATCCCAACACCGTGTTCGTGGACGGGGTTGGCGCGGAGGTGACCTCGGCGGCGGTGATCGCGCCCGCCCGCGACGATCCGCCGCGCATGGGCGCGCCCTACGTGGGCAAAGAACTGATCGTGCGCCAGGCGTGGGACATTGACACGCTCTCGTGGCGCGACGCGATCCTCTGGTTCTATCGCGGCGACTCGGCGGTCAAGCCGGTGAGCGGCGGGCGGCTGACATTGTGGGTGCGCAACGACGTGTATGGCGTCGAGCGCGTCACTGAGGAATAGGGCGGGGCTGGGGTGTAGTATGAGCATCGTGCGTGAAACGCCACAAGACCTGCCAGGGCCGGCCAATGACCCGGACCTGATGGATTTGATCGCCCGCTGCCTGGCCGGGGATCAGGGCGCGTTTGGCACGCTTTACGAGCGGCACGCGCCGAGCCTGTACCGGCTGGCCTACAGCGTGCTGCTCGTCGAGCAGGACGCCGAGGATGTGCTGCAGGAGGCGATGGTCTACGCTTTCCGCAGCCTGCACCGCTACGACCCGGCGCGCGGCGCGTTCCGCACGTGGCTGTACACGATCACCATCAGCCGCTGCCGCAACGCCCGCCGCCGCAAGTGGCTGCCAACGGTGGCGCTGGCCCATCTGCTCTCCATCGGGGTGGAGCCGCCCGCTCCCGCCGACGAAGGGCCGGAGCATCGCGCGGCCTGGGCCGAGCTGCGGGACTCGCTGCGCCAGGCGTTGGCGACGCTTTCACCCCGGCTGCGCGAGGCGGTCGCCCTGCGCTACGGGCAGGGGCTGACCTACCGCGAGATGGCGGCGATCATGGACTGCCCGCAGAAGACGGCGGAGAGCCGCGTCCGGCTGGCGCACGAGCAGCTTCGCCAGGCGATGAGCGCGGCGGATGCGGCGGCGCTGGCCGAGTTGTGGCAGGTGTAGAGGGAGTGATCAGTTGTCAGTTGTCAGTTACATGTGACCACGTAGTGGCGAACGGGCCTGTGGCGCGGACTGATCACCGAAAACTGATCACCGAAGATTGATCACTGAAGACCAGGGTGTGATTTATGCGCGACCGTCATGTAAGCCACTTGCTCACGCGCTACGTGCACGGGCAGCTCAGCCCGGCGCAGGAGGCGCGCGTCGCCAACCACGTGCGGACGTGCGCGCGCTGCCGGGCGGCGCTGGCCCGTGAGGAACAGGTGGCCCACGACCTGCGCGACGAACTCGCCGTGATCGGGCGAGGGTCCGCGACGCCGGTCGCGGCGGCGTGGGTGGGCGTGTGGCGCGAAGTCCGCTCGCCGCGCCCGCGGGCGCGTGCCCTGGCCGCGCTGTGGCTGCCAGGGCTGAGCCTGGCCCTGGCGGTCGCGCTGGCGCTGGCGGTGGCGCTGCCGCTGCTGGCGAGCGACGGCGTGCGCGCCGAGGCTGCGCCGCAGCAGCCGCGCCCGATTCTCATGGCGTCGCCGACGCCGGGCGTCACCCAGACGGACGAGGCAATTGACGCTGCCGGACTCATGCTGCGCGCGCTGCCGCAGGCAACGGTTGCCTTCGTTGGCGAGATGGGGGCCAGCCCCGTCCCGATGCCGCAGGCGACCGTCTCGCCGCAGGCGGCGCTGGGCACGCCGCGCTGAGCGGGTAAGGGGGACGGTTGCGGGTTTACCTCACCCCCTGGCCCTCTCTCCGTTTACGGTTCAGGGGCGGACAGTCGGCTGCGAATCATTGAGATGGGCCAAGTGATGTTAGCCCCACCCCTAAATACCCACCCCACGTAGTGGAGAGGGGACTTAATGGCAGCCTGACTCCCCCACTCCCCCACCTGGAGAG
>CAYNHD010000153.1:0-9038 GCA_964396775.1 uncultured Thermoflexus sp.
TATTGCAATACGCCCCTACGGGACCTCACCTCGCTGGGTGTCAAGCGAGTCACTGGCAACCTTTGCACACACCCCTGCCGTCCGGCATTTCCCACCAGGACGGACTGCGTGTACAATGCAGAGCACCTTCCCCATCCGTGAGCACCTGGTGTGGTACCTGCGCGGAGACCCCGATGAACGAGAGCACCTCCTCACCCTGGCTGGATTTGCATCACCGTGCTACCGTTGTTGACATTCACGCCCACCCCGCCCTGAAAAGCGCCCTGTTCCACAAGAACCTGCTGCGGCGCGACAAGAGGATCCAGGCCTTCTTCTGGCCGCTCAACGTGCGCACGAACTTCCCGGCGTTGCAGGCTGGCGGGGTGGATGTGCTGCTCTCGGCCATCTACGCGCCAGAGAGGCGGTTGATCGAGGACTTGCCGCTGATCAAGCTGCTGCGCCTGGTTCCCTGGTCGTTTGTGCGGCGCACGTGGAAGGACTTGATGGAGCCGCCCTATGCACAGGTGACGCACCACCTGCTCGACGATCTGGAGCAGCGTTTGGCCGCTTACAGCCAGCAAGCCCAGAAGACACCCGGACAGCGCCCTGTCGTCCTGGCCCGTTCCAGCGCAGAGCTTGAGCACATCCTGAGCCAGGGGCCGGGCGGTCCCATCGCCTTCGTGCACACGTTGGAAGGGGGGCACTGCCTGGAAAGTGCGACGGGGAGCGAGCAAGAAATCATCGCCCACCTGGAGCGGTTCTTTGAGCGGGGCTGCGCCGCGCTCACGTTGGTGCACTTCTATCCTAATGCCCTGGGCATGACAGTGTTTCCGTACCCGCAGTACATCCTGCCCCTGCTACCCCGGCGGCGTCTGGATCGCCTGATGGACGACATTGACCTGACGCGCGGCCTGACGCCAGCAGGCCGCAGTGTGGTGCAGCGCATGACTGAGTTGGGGATGCTCATTGACATCAGCCATTGCACCCCACCCGCCCGCCGCGACGTGTACGAGATCGTCGGGCACAGCGGCAAAGGCTCGCTGGTCATGGCCTCGCATGTCGGCGCGTACTCGCTGCACCCCAACCCCTACAACCTCGAAGACTGGGAGATTCGCTGGATCGCCAATCACGGCGGCGTGGTCGGCGTCATCCTCATGAACTACTGGCTGGTTCCCTACCGCACCGACCTGGGGCTGGACTGTGTGGCGCGTACCATCGGGCAGTTCGTCGCCGCAGCAGGCGGCTCGACGGAGCACATCGCCATCGGCAGCGACTTCGACGGGTTCACCGACCCGCCCGACGATCTCAAGGATGCCTCCGAGCTGCCGCGCCTGACCGAGCGCCTGCTGGCCGAGCACGACTCTCCCTCGCGCCGCCGGTACACGAACCAGGACATCGAGAACATTCTGGGGGGCAACGCCCTGCGGATGCTGCGCGAGGGCTGGGGCAGGCAGAGTCTCGCCTAGAGCGTTTTATGCACTTCTCAACCTCTATCCCCCGGCCCCTTTCCCCGCAAGCAGGGAAAGGGGAGAGCCGTCTGCCAGATCATCCCCCCTCTAGCTTGGCTGGAGGGGGGATTGAGAGGGGAGGCTTCCCCTAGCGACAGGTTGTTCGTGCCTCCGGTGCTCACTGTGCCCTGCCGCAGGAGCGGACGAGAGCGACACAGCTACTCATCCGGCCCCTTCCTGCTGCTCGCGGGCCTCCAATTCCATGCGCGCCAGTTCGCGCCGCAGAATCTTGCCGACGGTCGTGCGCGGCAGTTCGTCCACGAAGGCGAAACGGGTCGGCACTTCATAGCGGGCCAGCTTCTCGCTGGCGAAGGCGATCAGTTCCTTGTCCGTCACGGTCTGCCCCTGCTTGACGACGACCCAGGCTTTCAGGGCTTCCTGGCCCACCTTTTCTGGGTCGGGGTGGGGAATGGCCGCCACACCTACCTCTTGCACGGCGGGATGCTCCATCAGCACGTCTTCGACCAGGCGCGGGTACACATTGAAGCCGCCGATCAGCGCCATGTCCTTTTTGCGGTCTACGATATAGAAGTAGCCGTCCTCGTCCATGCGCGCGATGTCGCCCGTGTAGAGCCAGAGCTTCCCGTCAGCGTCGGGGCGTAGCGCGTTGGCCGTCTCGGTGGGCATCCCGTAATAGCCACGCATCAGTTGGGGGCCGCGCATGATCAGCTCGCCCACCTCCCCCACCGGCACGTCGGCGACGCCTTCATCCAGGTCAACGATGCGCATCTCCATGTCGGGCAGCGGCAGGCCAATGGAGCCGGTGCGATTCTCGCCGCGCACCGGGTTCACATGGGAGGCAGTGGGCGCTTCGCTCATGCCGAACCCTTCAAGGAGCACGCCTCCAGAGAGTTCCTCGAAGCGCCGCTTGGTCGCGGGAGGCAGCGGAGCCGATCCGCTGACGCAGGCGTAGATGGACGATAGATCGTACTTGCCAGCGACGATCCCTGGGTGGCGGTTGATCGCGTTGTAAAGGGCGGGCACGCCCATAAACAGGGTCGGGCGGTAGCGGTCAATCTTCTGCACCACATCGGTGATGTCGCGCGGGTTGGGCACCATGATCATCGCGGCTCCCAGCGACACGGCGAAGCTCATCACCGCCACCATGCCAAACACGTGAAACAGCGGGATGGCCGCCAGGAAGCTCTCCTGCACGCCCTCGCGAGCCAGCCATGCCCGGCATTGCACCGTGTTGGCGGCCAGCGCGCTATGGGTGGACATCGCCGCCTTTGGAATTCCCGTCGTGCCACCAGTGTATTGGAAGATGGCAGTGTCGTCGCCCTGCACGTCCACGTCGGGCCGCCGGCCCGCGTAGCGAGCCAGCAGGTCTTGCAGCCAGTGGTCTTCCGGGCGCTTGGCGATGCGGTGCCCCTCTTTCTTCTCTTTGGCCAGGGTGAACAGGGCGCGCGCGGAGGGCGGCAGATACTCCTTGATGCCGGTGGCAATCACCTGCTGGACTTTCGTCTGCGCCTGAATCTTCTTCACATTCTCGTAAAACAGGGTCAGTGTGATGGCGAAGGTCGCGCCGCTGTCAACAATCTGTTCAGCCATTTTGGCGGGGGGGAACGTGGGGTTGACCGCCACCACAACACCGCCCGCTTTGAGCGTGGCGTAGAAAGCCAGCACGAACTGCGTGCAGTTGGGCAGGATCAGGGCCACACGGTCGCCCTTCTTCAGCCCCAGATCACCCAGGGCTACGGCCAGCGCATCGGCGAGATCGTTCAGCGTGCCGTAGGACATGCGGCTGGCGACATGCCCCACTAAGGGCAGGTGCGCAGCGGTGATGATCGCCGTCGCTCCGGGGTCGGCGGCGGCAGCGTCGGCCAGGTATTGGTGTAGCGGGTGCCTGGGATATGGTGCTAAACTGTGCGGAACACCCGGATCGTAGTGTTGGAGCCAGGGCTTGTCCTGGTAGGTGACCATGTGCTGCACCTCCCTGCTGCTGGTCTAGGCCTGTTTTGGCGGCGGGCGGGGTGTGGGAGCGGGCCTGAGCTAATCTCTCCATTATCATAACATAGCCATTCTAATGGAAGTCTGTAGCTGTCACAATCTTGTCTCAAAGAGGGTGCGACTCTGGACTGGGGGCGGGATTCTCTGAACCGCAGAGGCGCAGAGGGGACAGAGGAGAACATTGAGAAGAACCATGAAGACTCTTTGCTTTTCTCCGCGCCCTCTGCGTCTCGGCGGTGATGCTCTATCCCAAAACCCGAACACGCCCCTCAAAGATACCGCTGGCCGCTGGTCGTCGGGCACCTGCTGACCGAAGCGATATGACTCACCGGCAACTTCCTCTCTTCCCTAGTGATATCGAGCACGGGCTGACACCTCACAGCCGCCTGGCGGACGCTCACATACCCTTTCTGGCGCACCTGCGCCGAGAGGGGCGCAGCGAGCACACGATCACCGCGTTCTCGTCTGACCTGCGCCTGGTCGAGGAGTTCTTCGGCGAGGACTTCGCCCTTAAGAACTTCACCACGAGCAAGCTCAACCACTTCCTGGAATGGCTGGAGCATGGCCGGGGCGTGCCGTGCAGCCGCAAGAGCTACGCGCGCCGGGTGACCACACTCAAGGTGTTCTTCAAGTTCCTGAAGGCCGAGCGCGTACTCCGCCACAATCCAGCCGACGCCCTGCTGCAACGGTCGGGCGCAGCGCCGCTGCAAACCGTGCTCTCCGAACCGGAGATCGAGCGCCTGCTGAGCCACACGGCGAGCCTGCGCGCAGCCGAATCGCCCGACGCCCGCCCTGATCTGCTCGTGCGGCTGCTGCTGGACACGGGCATCAAGAAAAGCGAGTGTATGCGCCTGAAGCCGGACGACATCATCAGGGACAACCCGCGCCGCCCCTATCTGATGGTACGCCACCGCAGCCCGAAGAACGTGTACCGCGAGCGCAAGATTCCTCTGGACCCCGACTGGCTGGCAGTGCTGGACGAATATCTGGCGCAGTACCAACCGGGAACGTTCATTTTCGAGTGCACGGCGCGCAACCTGGAGTACGTCCTGCACGATGTGGCACTGGCCGCAGGCGTCGGCGCGCGTGTCTCATTCGAGATACTGCGCTGGACGAGCGCCGTGCGCGATCATCAGCGCGGCGTGGACTCCGACACCATCCGCGAGAAGATGGGCCTCAGCCGCATAAGCTGGCGCGAGACCAGCCAGAAGATCGCTCAGCTTGCCGCCAGGGGTGAAGAAGGCTGATCGCCTAATCGCCCCGCTCATTTCCAGACGCGGCACAGCAAGCCCTTCAGGTAGGCTCCCTCCGGGAAGGTGAGCGCGACCGGATGATCGGACGCCTGGGCCAGCCAACGCACGATCTGCGCGTCGCAGCGCGCGTCTACCGCCGCCGCGAACACAATCTTCTGGAACAGGTCGCTGCTGATCGCGCCGGAGCACGAGAACGTCGCCAGCACCCCGCCCTGTCGCAGAAGCTGGAAGGCCAGCAGGTTGATGTCCTTGTAGCCGCGCGCCGCGCTCTCGACCTGGCGTGCTGAGTGTGCGAACTTCGGCGGGTCGAGGATGATCATGTCAAACTGACGGCCCTGCTCGCGCCAGTAGCGCAGCACGGAGAAGACATCCCCCTCCACGAAATCGTCGTCGTCGAGCGCGTAGCCGTTCAGGGCGATGTTGCGCCGTGCCAGCTTGAGCGCCTCGGCTGAGGTGTCCACATTGACCACGCGCCGGGCCAGGCCGCCCAGCGCGTAGACGGCGAAGCCGCCGGTGTAGGAGAAGGCGTTGAGCACCTCGCGCTCCGCCGCCTGCTCGTCCCAGCGGAACCAGTCGCCGATGATCTCGCGGTTCTCGCGCTGGTCGAGGTAGAAGCCCGTCTTGTGTCCTGCGCGCACGTCCACCAGAAAGCGCCGCCCATTCTCGTCAATCTCGATGGTTTCGGGCGGCGGGCTGCCCGCCAGCAGCCCAGTGCTGGGGGCCAACCCCTCCTTGCTGCGCACGTCTACATCGCTGCGCTCGTAGATGCCTGCTGGCTGCAACAGCTCCTCCAGCAGCCCGGCGAGCATTTGTTTGCGCACCTCAATGCCCAGCGTCAGCGCCTGGACCACCAGCCACGCGCCGTAGCGATCCACGACCAGGCCGGGCAGCCCGTCGTTCTCGGCGTTGACCAGGCGGTACGCTGCCGGGGTGCCCTGCGTGGCGATGCGGTTCTGCGGCTGCCGGGCGGCGATGGCGCGGCGCAGCCGTTCGCGCCAGAACGCTTCGTCTATGGGCTGGTCCTCGTCCCACGACAGCAGGCGCACGCAGATGGCTGACTGGCTGTTCCAGTAGCCGCGCGCCAGGAATTCGCCGCGCTCGCCCCGCACGACGACGAGATCGCCATCGGCGGGGTCGCCGCTGACGGTCTTGATGGCTCCAGAGAAGACCCAGGGGTGGCGGCGCAGCACCGCCTTCTGCCGCTCCTCGCGGATGACGACCGCCGGCTCAGTCACGCGCGCCCCCGATCATGGCCAGCAGGCCCGCCTCGTCCAGCAGGGGGATGCCTAGCTCCTGCGCCTTCGTCAGCTTGCTGCCCGGCTCCTCGCCCACGACGACGAAGGATGTCTTCTTGCTGACGCTGCCGACCACCTTGCCGCCATGCTGCTCGATCAGCGCCGCCGCCTCGTTGCGTTTGAGCGTCGGCAGCGTGCCGGTCAGCACAAAAGTCAGCCCCGCCAGCCGGTCTGAGGCGCGCGGTGGCGGAGCGGCTTCCTCCGCCAGGCGCACACCCGCCCGGCGCAGCTTGTCAATCAGGGCGCGGTTGCGCGGGTTGGCGAACCATTCGACGACCGCACCGGCTGTGTGCGGGCCAATCCCTTCGATGGTCTGCAACTCCTCTTCGCTGGCGGCAGCCAGGGCGTCCATGCTGTGGAAGTGCCGGGCTAGCACGTCGGCGACTGTGCTGCCCACGCCGCGTATGCCCAACGAGCCGATCAACACGGCCAGCGGGCGCTGCTTGGCCGCCTCGATGCTGCTCAGCAGGTTTTGCACTTTCTTGTCGGCGAATCCCTCCAGCGTCAGCAGATCTTCTGCCGTCAACGTGAAGAGATCGGCCTCGTCGGCGATCAACCCTTGCTCCAACAGCAGGCGCACGCTGCGCTCGCCCAGCCCCACGATGTCCATCGCGCCCCGCGACACAAAGTACTCGATATTGCGCGCGACTCGCTCCGGGCAGGCGGGATTCGTGCAGTAGTAAGCGACCTCGCCCTCGTCCCGCGCCACCGGCGATGCACAGACCGGGCAGGTCTGCGGGCGCTTGACGGGGCGCTCCGCCCCGGTCCGCGCCGCGATCACTGGCCCGACGACATAGGGGATCACTTCCCCTGAACGCTTGACGATCACCGTATCGCCGATGCGAATGTCCTTGTCGGCGATCAGGTCGTAGTTGTGCAGGCTGGCCTGGCGCACCGTGACGCCGCTGACAAACACCGGCTCAAGCAGGGCGGTCGGGGTGAGCACGCCCGTGCGCCCGACGTTGGCTGTCACGTCCAGCAGGCGGGTAGTCGCCTCTTCCGCCGGGAACTTATAAGCCACCGCGCCGCGCGGGTCCTTGCCCACGACGCCGAGATCGCGGTAGGTGGCCAGGTCATCCACCTTGATGACCAGGCCATCCATTTCGTAGGGCAGCGAGTGGCGGCGCACCTCAAACGCCTGCAGGTAGCCGATCAGTTCGTCCAGGGAGTCGAAGCGGCGGATCACGTCACGGGCGGTGAGGAAGCCCAGTTCGTGCAGGTAGTGCAGCGTCTCCCACTGCGTGGCAGGACCATGCCCGTCCGCGTCCACGATCCCGTAGCAGTATGCAGTGAGCGGGCGCTGCGCCGTCACGCGGGCATCCTTCTGCTTCAGCGCGCCCGCTGCGGTGTTGCGCGCGTTGACGAAGGGGGGCAGCCCGTCTTGCGCCAGACGGCGGTTGAGCGCCGCGAAGTCCTCTTTGAGGAACAGCACTTCCCCGCGCACGACCAAGCGGCGCGGCACGGGTAGATCGTTGCCAGAGACGGGGATGCGCAAGGGAATGGTGTGCACGGTGCGCACGTTCGGCGTCACGTCATCGCCAATTTCGCCGTTGCCGCGCGTCGCCCCCTGAACCAGCACACCGTCGCGGTAGGTCAGCACGACGGTCAGCCCGTCGAACTTCGGCTCGACCACGTAGCGGAGCGCGGCATTCTCCGGCAGCAAGCGCCCGATGCGCTCGCGCCAGGCCCGCAGCTCCTCTACGCTGAACACGTTGCCCAGGCTCAGGATCGGCGCCGGGTGGCGCACCTTCGGCAAATCCGCCACCAGGTCGCTGCCCACGCGCTGAGTCGGCGAATCGGGCGTAATCAGTTCCGGGTGCTCGGTCTCCAGCCGCTTCAATTCCTCAAAGAGCCGGTCGTATTCGCCATCGGTAATGATCGGCGCGTTGAGCACGTGGTAACGGTAGTTGTGTTCGTGCAGAGCGCGCCGCAGTTGCTCGGCGCGGGCTTTGAGTTCGCTGTCGCTCACGGATACCTGCCTCATAGCCTATTCAGAGATGACTTCCAGGTAATTGCGCGCCGCCCAGCCATACCGCTGCGGGTCGTCGGGGTCTTCCACCCGCCACCATTCCAGGCCGTCGGCGGTTTGCGGCCCCTCTACGACGACAAAGACCGACTCCTCTGGGGCGACGAAGCGCGGTGTGCTGGCTTCGCCAGTGCCTGGTGCCGAGCGAATATTCAGCCCCGTGACCCCTACCCCAACCACCTTGACCAGCACGCCAATGGTGATGTTGCCAGGGGGTAGCGAAGGGCTGGGGATCGGCGTCGGCAGCGCGATGGTCGGTGTGGGCTGCGCCGGGCGAATCGGCGTCGGCCACAGGCCCTGACTATCTGTTTCGCCCTGCCCTGCCCCGCCCAGGAAGTCCTGGCTGAGCGTTGGCTGCGGGGTGATCACCTGGACGCGCGGCACCTGGTCACCCGGCGTCTTCGGCTCCGCCAGGGCCGAGAAAGCGAGCACGAGTACCAGCGTCACAGCCCCCACGACCGCAACCATGATGATCAGCGACCACCAGGGCAGGTACAACCCGCTGCTGCGCACGTCGCGCCACGCTGCCGGACGGGGGGGCGTCCCCGCAAGTGCCTGTCGCGGCGGAGTCGCCGAGCCGATTCCGGGCGGCGGCGGGGCGCTGCGAGCCTGGCGGCTGTCGCGGCGACGGCGAGCGCGCCGATCATGCGGGCTGCTGGGCGCGGCTGGTGGGTTGGGGCGCGCGCCGAGAGGCTGCAACGGCATGAGCGGGCGGGTTGGTTGGGCCGCGCCGGCGTCTGGCGACGGTCGCCGTTCTCGCTGATCCGGTAGATTGTTCGAGGCACCTGAGGGCTGGCTGTCGGGCGGGCTTCCGCCTGGAGACTGCATGGCTCCGCTCACTTCCTGACCCGTCACAACGCTGTCTGAGCTGTCTGAGTCATGGCGTTAGTATACCACAGCCGAAGGGCGCTACACGTCGCTCTCTTGACAGCCATCCACCGGATGCAGTACGCTTGGCACGCTGCGCCCGCACCTTATCGAGAAATCAGTTAAATATTGAACGAATTGAAGTATACCCGCAACGCTC
>CAYNHD010000154.1:0-9011 GCA_964396775.1 uncultured Thermoflexus sp.
TGGTAGAGGGTCGCCTGGAAGCCGGTGTACTCGGTGGGGTCTATGCCGGCCAGGCCGCGCTCGACGATGCCCTGGTAGGTCATCGCCGCCACGACCGCAATGCGCGCGAAGACGAGCGGGTTCGGCTCGACATAGCCGAACGAGGTCAGCGGCGCGCCGCCCCCGCCCAGGCCGCTGGGCTGCTTGGCGTAGAGCACGGTGTCGTGCTTCAGTTCCGTCCAGCTTGCCAGGCCGGTCTGCAAGTCCTTGCGCAGCCAGGCTTCGGTCTGCATCAGCGGCGGGTAGCCCGCCGGGTCGCGGCCCCACAGCGGCTTGAGCGTCCATAGCCAGGCCCCGTAGGTGTTCTCCAGCCAGTCCTGGTCGCCCAACACGCCCAGTTCAGAGGCCAGCTTGAGCACCTGCCCGTCATAGTTGAGGAAGTCGCCCGCGCCTGCCTGGATGGCCAGGAAGTAGGGCGTCTCCGCCCCGCCGACCGTCGCCGCTACGTCCAGGCCGAGCGGCAGCAGGCGCGGGTTCTCGCGCGTGCCCACGTAGGGGTACATCAACTGCCCCATCACGTAGCCGTCGAGGGTGAAACGCTGGCCCAGGAAGCGGAAGCCGCGCCCGGACTCGCTCATGTCCTCCGCCGCCGTGTCGTCGGGCAGGATCAGGCCGTTGATGCGCGGGCCGGGCAGGGCTTTCAGCGCGGCCTGGAAGGTGGCCAGCCGCTCCGGGTCGGCCAGGGCGTCCAGCGGCAGGTCTTCCGGGTGGTAGATCGCGGCGGCGATCTCGCTGTATTCGGGCGGGCCGAGGTCGTCCACCGGGCCGATCAGGAAGGTCAGCGTCTCGTGCAGCGTTGTCCAGCCGGCGACCGCTTCTGGCGAGGAGCGCAGCGCGCGCAGCAGCAGCAGCGCGATCTGTGTGGCCTGGGGGTCTTCGGCCAGGAAGGTGATGCGGCTGAGCCACATCATGCCCCGGAAGTACTGCTCCAGCACCGGATCGCCGTCGTAGTGACCGCGCGGGCGGTACTGGCTGAAGTCTTCCTGATAGCCGGTCAGGAAGGGCACGTCAAGCTGCCCCTGGGCGGCCAGGGCCATCTCCACCAGCGGCGTCACCGCGCCCATGGCCTCCGCGCCGATGATCGGCGCGGCGCTGCCCGGCGCGAGCAGTTCGAGCGCCACCGCCAGGTATAGCTCGGCGCTGCGGGCGGGGCTTTCGAGCGGCGTCCCGGCGGCGGCCTGGGTCTGCGCGTGGGCGGCTTGCAGGGCGGGCGTCACTACATTCTGGGTGAGCAGCGGGTAGAAGCTGGCTTTCTCCAGGTCGGTGAGCAGATTGTCGAAGATGAAGTGCAGCGCGTGCAGCGTCGCGTCGGTGGTGATGAAGAAGGCGTGGCCGGGCGGCAGCTCGGCGTCCTCCGAGCCGTCCCAGGTGACGCCTTGCGGGAAGGTCAGCCAGTTGTCGCTGTCCAGGTAGGCCGGGTGGAACTGATCCAACCCGCCAGGGACGACGACAAAGCCGTTCTGGGCCAGCAACGTCCGTTGCGCCTGGTTCAGCCCGGCGTCCTCCAGGAACATGACGCCGCTCAGGTCAACGGGCAGGTTCGGCAGGTCGCCGTTGTATACGTCAGGCGGCGCGATGGTCATCGGGTCGGGCAGGCCGTCCCCCCAGTAGTCGGCGACGAACGTCGCCCAGTCCCACACGGTGAAGGGGCCGGTGCCCTGGCTGAGCGGGACGACGGGGCCAGTGGGAGCAGTCGGGCCGGTCGGCGTGACCGCGCCCTGGGGCGTTGTGGCGGCGGATGGCGCGACGAAGTACTCGCCCTCCATCCCCTCGGCGATCCAGCCGGCCAGCGCGCCCGCCGTGACGTGCCACCAGTAGATGTTGTCCGCGCAGACCGGCCCTTCGACCACGGCGAAGACCGTGCCTTCGGGAAGCTGCCCCGTCAGGGTGCCGCCCCGTCCGGCGGCGGTTCGCACGTTGAGCGGGCGACCGTCGGTGAAAGTCACCATCCCCTCACCGCCCGTCATCAGGCGCGGCGCGGGCGCGCTGCCACACTCGCCCTGCGCGCGCGCCGCCGTAGCGAATGCCGGAGCCAGCGCGCCGGCGATCAGCGCGGCGCTGAGCAGAAGTGTTAGGAACCAGTGCCGGTGATGTCGCATTGAGTCTCACTCCTATGGTATGCAGCTACAGGCCGCAAGAGACGCGCCCGTGCGCTCCCCATTGAGCATTGTAGCATTGTTTGTGCTGCGCAAATACTTACCGGGATGGCGGGTACTCTACGGCAGGTCGCCGGGTGGCCGCCGAATAGCCTCACCCCCGCTCGGCGCTGACGCGCCTCGCCGCCCCCTCTCCATTCGACTGGAGAGGGGGCAAGCCGGGCGTAGGGAGGCTGGGGGTGAGGCCGCGTAGGGGCGGATGGCCCTACGCCCCTTACCAGACTTCCGAAGTTTCCGAAACTTCGGAAGCTCCTTCCGCTCGCTGCCTGGTTGTGATTCGCGCCCCGGCCCCCTATAATCCGCGCCATGAACGCAGACGCCTCTCGTCCCCGCACGTTATCTGGCTTCCGGCCCCGCACGCTGATCGTGCTCGCGCTGCTGGCCGTGGTTGCCACCGGCGCGCTGGCGCTCGATCTGGCGTTTGAGGGCGCGATCTACGGGTACTTCTGGCAGGTGACCGGCGAAACCGAGCCGCTGGAACAGTTGCTCGGCTTCGGGCAGTACCTGGTCCGCTGGACGCGCGCGCAGCCCGATACACGGCCTTTCGCTTCCATCCCCCTGGCCGACGTGAATCCCTTCGCTGTCAACACGTTTCTGGAACAGGAAGTCGAGCCGGCCAAGCGCGAACGGCAGATGCAGATGATCGCCGAGGCGGGCTTCGGCTGGATACGCCAGCAATTCCCCTGGGAAGACATCGAGATTCACGCCAAGGGCGACTTCACCGACCGGCGCAACCTGGACGTGCACGGGGCGATCAGCGCCTGGGACAAGTACGATCACATCGTCGCGCTGGCCGAGCAGTACGGCGTGCGCATCATCGCGCGGCTGGGCGGCCCCATGCCCGCCTGGAGCCTGCCGGAAGGCACGACCAACCGTTACACCCCGCCCGCTGACTTCCAGGACTTCGTGGACTATGCGGTCGCCGTGGCGACGCGCTATCGCGGGCGTATTCAGCACTACCAGGTGTGGAACGAGCCGAATCTCTACCCAGAATGGGGCGAGCAGACCGTCAACGCCGAGGCGTATACCGACCTGCTGTGCCGCACCTATCACGCGCTCAAAGCCATTGACCCGCAGATCGTGGTCATCACCGGAGCGATCGGCCCGACGATTGATCTGAGCGGGCGCAATGCCTACGACGTGCTCTATCTGCAGCGCATGTATCAGGCCGGGGCGGGCGCGTGCTTCGACGTGCTGGCTGTGCAGGGCTACGGGCTGTGGAGCGGCCCCACCGATCGCCGCCTGCGCCCGACGACGATCAACTTCCAGCGCCATCTGTATCTGCGCGATGTCATGGTTGCCAATGGCGATGCGCACAAGCCGATCTGGATCAGCGAGGCAGGCTGGAATCCCGTCCCTGACGACCCGGCCATCGCCGACCTGGAGCGCTACGGGCGGGTGACCATGGAGCAGGCCGCCGCCTGGGGGCCGCTGGCCTATCAGCGCGCCGCCGAGGAATGGCCCTGGGTCGGCGTGATCGCCTGGTGGTACTTCAAACGGGCCGACGATTCCGAGCGTGGCCAGAGCTGGTACTACTTCCGGCTGGTTGAGCCGGATTTCACGCCCACGCCTGTTTATGAGGCGCTCAAAGCGTATATGACCGGCGAGAGGCCGCAGGTGCTCGGTGCGGGGTGGCATGGGCTGAGCGCGCGGGGAGTGATCACCCGTGCGCCGGACGGGAGCGAGACGCGCACCTTCCGCGTGCGGGGCACTGCGGCCTATCTGTGTCACAGGGCGTTGCCGGACGCGCGGGCGATCGCGCTCAGCCTGGACGGCGGCGCAGCGCGGACACTCGCTCTGGCAGCGGGGACGGCGGGCTGCACGGCTCTGAGCGAGCGCCTGGGCGGGGGGACGCATACCCTGGCTTTGAGCACGGACGATTGGGACGGCCTGCACGGCCTGATTGTGCTCGATCACACGGCGCGCCATCGTCTGCCGTGGCTGCTGACAGGCCTCGTGGCGGCAGCAACGGGCATCGCCGTGCTGGGCCGCGCGGTGAGCGTCCGGCTGGACAGGTCGGCGACCTGGGGAGCAGGCGGGTGACAGGACGACCATTCGCGTTGCGGAATGTTGCCGGGCAGATAGGGCATGTCCTGCGCCGCCGTCCCTGGATCGTGCCGCTGATCGTGCTGTTGCTGGCCTTTGCGGTGCGCTTCCATTTCCTGGAACGCCAATCTCTGTGGAACGACGAGGGCAACAGCCTGCGCCTGGCCGAGCGGAGCGTCCCTGATCTGATGGACGCTGCCGGGCGCGACATTCACCCGCCGGGCTACTATCTGGTGCTGAAGGGCTGGATCGCGCTGGCAGGCACCAGCGAATTCGGCCTGCGTGCGCTTTCGGCATTGCAGGGCGTGCTGACCGTCGCGCTGACGATCGCGCTGGGGCGGACGCTCTTCGGCGGGGCGGTGGGAGCACTGGCCGGTCTGCTGGTGGCGCTCAGCCCCTTTGCCGTGTATTACAGCCAGGAAACGCGCATGTACGCGCAGCTCGCCCTGCTCAGCGCGGCGAGCATGGCCCTCTTCGCGCGCTGGCTGGGAGGGGCGTCTGTAGGGGCGTATCGCAATACGCCCCTACGAGAGGGTGAGAAGTCACCGCAGAGGCGCAGAGAGCGCAGAGGAAAGGCAGAAGAGTACTTTAGTTTTTTCTCCGTGTCCTCTGCGCCTCTGCGGTTCAGGCTTGCGCTGGCGCTGGCCCTGGTCAACGCCGCCGGGTTGTACACGCAGTACTCGTTCCCCTTCACCCTGCTCGCCCAGGGTCTTGTCCTTGTTGCGTGGATCGCCTGGCGCAGCCACAAGCAGGCTTCTCCCTCCTCTCTAGCTTGGCTGGAGAGGGGGGCCGGGGGGGTGAGGCCCCTCACCAGCTACCTCGCCCTCAGCCTGCTGACGCTGGCCCTCTTCGCCCCCTGGCTGCCCACCGCCTGGGATCAGGTCACGGCCTGGCCGCGCACCGGCGAAGACCTGGCCCTCGGCGAGCAGGTGCGCACTGTCCTCACCTGGCTCGTCTACGGCAACACGGCGGGCGAAGTCGCGCTGCTACAATTGCTGTGGCCGGGCGTGCTGCTGATCGCTGCGCTGTGGCCGGGGCGCGGTCGCGCGGAAGGGTGGCGACTCGCCCTGCCGCTGGTCTGGGCCGTTGTGGTCACGGGCGCGCTGTTCGTCTCCGGCGCGTACCGCCCGGCCAACCTCAAGTTCCTGCTGCCCGCGCAGATCGCCCTGGCCTTGCTGCTGGCGGAAGGGGCGCGGCGGTTGTGGGCCGTTGCGGGGCGCATCCGCCCGCTGAGCGCCCGCGAAACGCGCGCCGTCGCGCGGATGCTGGCGGCGGTGTGCGCCTTCCTGGTGGTGATGGGCGCGGCGGGGGCGCTCGACGCGCTGTACAACGACCCCGCCTACGCCCGCGCCGATTACCGGGCCATCGCCGCCCGCCTGATGACCGACGAGCGCCCCGGCGACGCGATCCTCCTCACCGCGCCCAACCAGGTCGAGGTGTTCAGCTACTATTACCGGGGCGATGCGCCGGTCTACCCGCTGCCGCGCGGCCTGGGCGGAGACGACGCCGCGACGCAGGCCGACGTCGAACGCGTGATCGGCGAGCACGCGCGCCTCTTCGCCGTCTTCTGGGGCGAGGAGGAGCGCGATCCACGCCGCGTCGTGCAGGCGACGCTGGACGCCGGAGCCTACCCGGTCGCCTCAGTGTGGTACGGCGACGTGCGCCTGGCCCAGTACGCCGTGCTCGGCCCCGCGCCGGACGCGCCCGCCAACACGCTGGACGCTCGCTTCGGCGACGTGCTGCGCCTGACCGGCTACGCGCTCAGCGCGCCTGCGGCCCGCTCCGGCGACGCGCTTGGCGTGACGCTGTTCTGGACGGTGGACGCGCTGCTCCCCGCCCGCTATAAGATCACGGTGCAGCTTCTCGCGCCGGATGGCACGCTCGCCGCGCAGCACGACGCCGAGCCGGCCAACAACCTGGCTCCCACCACGACCTGGACGCCCGGCCAGGCGGTGATGGACACGCACGGCCTGCTCGTGCCGCCGGATGCGCCGCCGGGCGAATATGCGCTGGTCGTCGCCGTCTATGCGCTCGACCCGCCCCATGATCGCCTGCCGGTGAGCGGGGATGGTGCGGCGGATGGGTTGCTGCCGCTGGGTGTCGTGCAGATCGCAGCGCCGCCCTAGCGCATCTGCCGGACGCTGACGGATATGTGGGGCCGAACACAGCGGACGCTGAGGGGGAGCGCCTCAGTCATCCCATACAAAGGAGAAACCTGTGACCTTTCGACGGGTGCTGCGCAAGGCCATCATCTTTCACCTGATCTTCCTCGCCCTGCACTTCGCTTACGATTGGCTGCCCTACTCCTGGGTGGCCGCAATCGGCGCCAGGGGTGAGGCAGTGATGCAGCACATGAAGATCGCTTTCTTCGCCTGGACGCTGACCGCGCTCGGCGAGCTGGCGCTGCGCCCGGCACGGCGACGGCGCGTCTTCGACGCGAATCTGCTGGTCAATCTGCTGGCTCCCTGGGCTATGTTCCTGTGGTATCTGGCCTCCGCCCTGTATGGAGGGCCGCTGCCGACCACCGCGCTGGAGATCGTCTATGCCAATGCCATCCTGTTCCTGGCCGGGCTGGGACTGTCGCTGCTGACCTACGACCTGGAGAGCGCCGTCTTCTCGCGGGCAACGCGGGCGGTGATGGCCGTCTTCTATGGCTGCCTGGTCTACCTGTTGGTGACGTTCACCTTCAAAACGCCCTGGGGAGGGTTCTTCGTGCACCCATGAGTGCAGGGTGTAACGGTGTTCTCTCAGCATCTTCTCATTCGCTGCTGGGCATCGAGTCGGTTACAACCTGAACATCAATTCGCTCACCACCGATCAGCCACCGCCGCCATTCACTGACAACTGACAACCGATAACTGATCACCATCCGCCCCAGGAGGTGCCACCCATGATCCTCATCACCGGCGCAGCCGGCTATGTCGGCAACAACCTCGTTCGCCTGCTCGTCGCGCAGGGCCAGCCGGTGCGCGCGCTGGTGCACAGCCCGCAGAAAGCCGCCGCCCGCCTGACCGACGTGCGCGAGCAGATCGAGATCGTGGCCGGCGACGTGACCCGCCCGGAGACGCTCCGCCCCGCGCTGGAGGGCGTGAGCGCCGTCGTGCACCTGGTGGCGGTGGCCATCGAGCGGCAGCGCGGCGACTACGAGCGCATCAACACACAGGGCACGGTCAACGTGGTAGACGCGGCCAAAGCCGCCGGCGTGCGCCGTTTCATCAACATGAGCCAGAACGGGGCCGACAGCCGCCTGCCCTACCGCTTCCTGGCCAGTAAGGGACGCGCCCAGGACTACGTGGCCGCCTCTGGCCTGGACTGGACGGCGCTGCGTCCGTCGGTCATCTGGGGGCCGCAGGACGAGTTCGCCAATGTGCAGGCGCGGCTGATCAAGCTGACGCCGCTGGTCTTCCCCATCGTCGGCGACGGCAGCACCAGATTCCAGCCGGTGTGGGTCGGGGACGTGGTGGCGGTAGTAGCCCGCTGCCTGGACGACGCGAGCACTATTGGGGGTGAGTACGCGCTGGGCGGGCCGGAAGTGCTGACCTACGCGCAGATCGTGCGCCGCGTGCTGGAGGCGATGGGTGCGCGCCGCCTGACGATCAACGTGCCGGTGCCACTGCTGCGCCCGGTTGTCAAGCTGATGGAAGTCGCGCTGCCCAACCCGCCGGTGACGACCAGCCTGCTCGATCTGCTCAAGGTGGATAACGCCGTCGCGGACAACGCGCTGACCAGGGTCTTCGGCATCACGCCGCGCCCGTTCACGCCGGAGAACCTGAGCTACATGCGCGAGTTCACCGCGCGGGAATCGCTCAAGCGGCTGCTGAGGCGCGCCTGATGCGCGTGCTGCTCACCCCAACTGGACGATGGTGACGGTCAGCGCGCCCGCCCCGCCCGGCCCGCCGCCAGCGACGCTGAAGCGCACGCGCCGGTAGTCGTCCTCCAGGTCATAGATGGCGCTGTAGAGGTGATCGCCCGCGTAGTCGGGCGGCTCCGCCGCCAGCTTGAGCGCGTCCAGGGCGGGCGCGCCGTCAATTGCCAGCCCGCTCGCGGCAAGCTGTGGCGCGCTGAGCGGCGTCCCGTCCTCGCCGGCGAACAGGTAGAGCGCATCGAGCGTCCCCACGCCGGGCAGCGCCCCGCTGCCCTCGACCACGATCCGCACCTGCCCGTAGTAGCGAAACTCAGTCTCGACCGGTTCCGCGCGATCAAAGGGCACGGTCAGCGTCTCCACCAGCGGATCGCTATAGTCGGGGATGCGGTCGAGCGGGTTGTCGCCATCGTTGGTCGAGGCGACGAGCACGAAGGCGATCATCACCGGCAACGCCGACCCGATGATCAGCGCCAGCGTGGTCAGCGTGCGCTGGAGGGGGGTCTGGGGTTTGTGGGAATCCCCGCTCACGGCACTTCTCCTGGCGGCGCCACTCTGCCCTGACTATAGCGCATTTGTCGCCGGGCTATCAACCTCACCCCCAGCCTCGCTAGGCTCGGCTCGCCAGCGCCGAGCGGGGGTGGGACAAACCAGGGCGCAGCAGAGCAGCGCCCCTGCCTGGCAGATTGCACAACCATCCGCGCGTGACCGTTTGATCATTGTTTGCCCACTGTGTATAATGCCCCCTGCGCCCGAAAGTACCGGAGATCGAAACTTCTATGGAGTCCTACAACCCGAACCTTGACCCTGACATGGGGGCAGAAGAATCCATGTCTGAGGTCGAGCACACGTCTCCCGAAGCTCTGAATGCCCCAGAGCTGGCGGACAAGACTACCCCTCAGCCGGAA
>CAYNHD010000155.1:0-8980 GCA_964396775.1 uncultured Thermoflexus sp.
CAACGTTACCGCGACCAGCTCATCTTCCTGGGACAGCTCAGCAGTATGCAGGCGATGGCCAACTTCTACGCCGCCTGCGACGTGCTGGTGCTGCCCAGCGACACCGAGTGCTTCGCCCTGGTGCAGGTGGAGGCCATGCTCTGCGGCACACCGGTGGTGATGACCGACACGCCAGGCGGTCGCGTGCCGGTGACGGTGACGGGGATGGGCGCAGTGGTGCCGCGCGGCGACTGGGAGGCCATCGGCAGGGCGGTGGTGGACATTCTGCAGCAGCCGGAGCGTTACGCCAGGCCGCGCGCCGAGATCGAGCGGGCGTTCAGCCTGAGCGAGACGGTGCGCCGCTACGAGAAGCATCTGCGCCGGGCGGCGCGCATTCCGGGGTGGAAGTGACAGCCAATGACTGTCAATCCTGATCTCATCGCTCACATGACCCGCAACGAGGCCGACATGGCCTTCAAAAAGCGGGTGCAGACGATCTTCGAGTGGGTGCCCGTGCCCGACGAGGCGCGCATCCTCGACTGCGCCTGCGGGCGCGGCTTCTACCTGAACATGGTGCGTTACGTCAGCCGGTGCGCGCTGGTGGGGCTGGAACTGGACGATGAGATCATCCGCAAGGCGCAGCGCAATGTGGGGCACCTGCCGGGAGTCACCCTGACGCGGGGCAATATCCACGCCCTGCCGTTCCCGGACGGCTATTTCGACGGGGTGATCCTCTCCGAGATTCTGGAGCACATTGACGACGACGTGGCCGGGCTGCGCGAAGTCTGGCGCGTGCTGAAGCCGGGCGGGGTGGTGGCGATCACCGTGCCGCACGCCAACTACCCGTTCCTGTGGGACCCGATCAACTGGACGCTGGAGCGCACGGTGAAGCGACCCATCCGGCGCGGGCCGCTGGCGGGCATCTGGGCCAACCATGTGCGGCTGTACCGGCGCGAGGGGCTGCGCGCGGCGGTGGAGGCGGCGGGCTTCGTCGTGGAGGCAGAGCGATCCTTCACCCACTTCAGCTTCCCCTTCATCCACAACCTGGTCTACGGGCTGGGCAAGCCGCTGCTGGAGTCCGGCCTGCTGCCAGAGAAGATGGCTGTGGCCGCCGACCGCACGACCTTCGACCAGAACCGGGGCAGCCTGCTCAACCCGATCAACCTGGGCGTGGCCGTGCTCAACCTGTTCGACCGGCCCAACAAGCTGGACGAGCCGGCGGGACGCAGTACGGTCAACCTGGCGATCAAGGGGCGCAAGCCCGCCTGGCGCCCTGATCAGCGTAGAGCGAAGATGCAGCGAGCCTTATGAGCGATTCCTTCGTCGAACTCCCCCCCGACTCAGAGCCGCAGGACGCCCCGCCCGATGCCGGGCATTACGGCGGCGAGACGGACAGCACCGCCCCACGCGCGGTCGTCTTTGAAGACCTGACGCTGGCCCAGGCGCTCGCCTATCTCGTCTGGCGGCCCCGTGACACGGCGCGGCTGCTGTGGGCGGTGCTCACCCGCGACGCAGACACGCGCGCCCCTGGCGCTGAGCAGCCGTTGCCGGAGATCGCAGCCGTTCCCGCGCCACCCGCGCTCGCAGCCGGGCCGGAGCCGCCCCCAGCAGCGGCGCTCCTGGCTCCAGCCGGTGCACGGGGCGAGCCTGGCCGGTGGGCGCTGGCGTGGACGCCGGGCGTCCGCGCGGCTGCGGTGTGGATCGGCGTGGTGGCCCTGGCGGTGCTGCTGGCGCTGCGCGGTGGGGCGGCCCTCTACGACGCGGCGCGCACGCCGGTGCTGCACGCGGCCCGCGATCCGAGTGGCGCGGAACTCTGGTTCCTGGTGGCGGGAGTGCTCTTTGTGGGGGTCGAGCTATGGGACGCGCGGCGCTGGTGGGCAGCGCGCCTGCCGGATGTTAACCGGCGGCTGTGGGCGCGCTTCCACGCCTACGCTCTGGCGCACCTGTGGGTCGCCGGGCTGCTGATCGCGGCGCTGGCGCTGCTCATCCTGGCGCTGATGGGGGCCGGCGGGCTGATCGGCGCGGCGCTGTGGATCGCCCTGGCGCTGGCGTTGTGGGTGGGTATCCTGCTCGGCATGACGCCGCCCCCGGAGGAGTCGTCGCCGGACGCTACCAGCGATCTGTCACCGGGATTCGCCGAGGCGGGCAGCGAGGTGTTCGTGGTGCATTCGGCGCTGCGGACGGCGGAGCCTGTCCCCGCAGCGCGCCCGGCAGCCGTCGGCTGGCCCGTCCGCGCCCTGCTGATCGTCCCGGCGGCGCTGCTGTCGGTCTTGACCATCCGCTGGAACGTGGCGCGCGACTCTTTGGGCACCATCCGCGACGTGGTGATCACCGGGCACGGGGCGCTGGCCTGGGCGCTGAGCGTTGGCCTGTGGGTGGTCGTGCTGGTTGGCGGCGTCCGCTGGCGACCGGCGATCCGGCGCGCGTGGTCATGGCGGGTGCTGATTAGCTGGCCTGCGCTGGCGCTGATCGCCATCCTCGCGCTGGGCGCGACGTTCCGGCTGTACGCGCTGGATTCTACGCCGCCGGAGATGACCAGCGATCACATGGAGAAGCTGCTTGACGCGCTGAAAGTACGCGACGGCTACTACGCCGTATTCTTCCCCAACAATGGCGGGCGCGAGGCGTTCCAGATGGTCCTGGTGGCGCTGATCGCCGGGCCGCTGGGCGTGGGCTTCAACTTCACGGCGCTCAAGTTGGCGACCGTGCTCGAAGGGCTGCTGACGCTGCCCGCGCTGTGGTGGATGGCCCGCCAGGTGATCGGCACAGGGACGGAGCGCGACCGCGAGCTTGGTCACTGGGTCGGCATCGCGCTGGCCGGGCTGGTGGCGATCAGCGGGTGGCATGTCATGCTCTCGCGGCTGGGGCTGCGCATCGTGCTGACGCCGCTGACGACTGCGCTGGCGATTGGCTTTCTGGCACGGGCCATGCGCGGCGCGCGGGCGCGTGATTTCGCCGCGCTCGGCGGGGTGCTGGGGGCGGGCGTCTATTTCTACCAGGCCAACCGGATGCTGCCGATCCTGGTGGTGATCGGCCTGGCGCTGGCCGGGCTGGGGGCGCTGCGGGCGTCGCGCGAGCGGTGGCGTTGGCTGGGCGAGGCGGCGGGACTGATGGCGCTGGCGGTCGTCCCGCTGGCGGCGCTGGCCTACGCGGGGAGCGTGCTGGCGGAGGCGGCTGATCCTGGCGCGCAGGAGACGGGCGAGACTCTCAAGCTCTATCTGCCGGTGCTGGCAATGGCTTGGCTGGGCGGGCTGGCGCTGGCCCTGCGCGCCCGGCACGATAACCGGCTGTTGGTGCTGGCGCGCGGGCTGCTGATCGCGGGGGTGGTGGCGCTGGCGCTCTACCTGCCCATGTACCATTACAGCCGTCTGCACCCGGCTGAGTTCTGGAATCGCACGCGCGGGCGCATGTTCGGCGAGAATGCCTTTGTGCGCGTGGATGCGGCGGGCCGCCAGGTGCCGTATGAGCCGGGCCTACGTGAGCAGGCGGAGCGCCTGTGGGAGCAGCGCGATGTATTCCTGGCAAATTACGCCGACGCGCTGCGCATGTTCCACTGGGAAGGTGACGTGGCCTGGATCAACAACGCGAACTCTCGCCCGGCACTGGGGTCGGTGCTAGGCGGGCTAGTGCTGCTTGGCGTGGTCGTCTGGGCGGTCTGGGTCTTCCGCCGGCGCGACGCGGCCCTGGGGCTGCTCCCGGCGGCGGTGCTGGTCATGCTGCTGCCAACAGCGCTCACCTTGGCCTACACCATCGAAAATCCCAGCTTCACGCGGGCCAGCGGCGTGATCCCGCCCGTGTTTATGCTAGCGACGCTGCCCATCGGATTGCTGGGCTGGCGTCTGAGCCGCGCCGTGTGGGGGGCCAGGCGCGTTCCTGTGGGGCGCGTTGTGGCGCTGGCGCTGCTGGCGCTGCTGCTGTGGCAGGGCATCGGGCCGGAGTGGGATGGCTACTTCGACGACTACCGCCTCAGCTACAGCCGTAGCTGGCGGCCCTACCGCGAGATCAGCCAGCCGCTGCGCGAGTTCGCGCACGGTGAGGGGAGTTTCGGCAACGCCTTTGTGGTCGCCTATCCGCACTGGCTGGATCACCGCATTCTGGGGACGATGGCCGGCGACATCCGCTGGCCGAACGGCCTGGAGAGCCGCGAGGCGCTGCTGCCCCGGATCGCCGCCAACCAGGGCACGCCCTACGCTTACGACCCTTCGCGCCCGCTGTTCGTGATGTACAACCCGGCGGATGTGGACACGGCGGCGTACCTGGCGGCGCTGTTCCCCGGCGGCGAGACGAGGCTGTTCCAGTACAGCTATGAGTCAGGCCCCGGCGTCTACAGCCAGGGCGAGTTCTACATTTACCAGGTGTGGGCCGGGGAACTCCCTTGAGCCGCGCCCGGTGGTGAGTGTACGAGTGTCTTGTTACCGGGGAGAGTTCAGGAACGCTCTGCGAACGTCTCCCCCTCAATCCCCCCTCCAGCCAAGCTAGAGGGGGACGATCTAGCAAACGATTCTCCCCTTCCCCTAGCTTCGCTGGGGGAAGGGGATGGGGGATAGGGGCAAGGTCATTGGTGGACCCGCTGCTGAGGAAGCGGCGAAGCGAGCGTGTAGTGTAGAGGATCGCTTCCGGCGCAGGAGCCGGAGGCGTACACCTGCGAGTGACGACCGTTGACGGACGATAGCCTGTATTCCGCGTCTGGCCAGTCCCTGATGGGCGGCGAGCAGCCTGCCGTGCTCCAGGCGGACGCCGCCCCTGCCGCTGAGCCGGATTCCGCGCCCATAGCGCCGCCTGCGCCCGCGCGCCCGCGCCGTGTTCGCCGCGCAGACGCGCTGTGCTACGGTCTGCTGGTGGTGGTGCTGGCTGTGGCGGCCTGGCTGCGCTTCGACGCGCAGAACTGGGACGACTACACGCACCTGCACCCCGACGAACGCTTCCTCACCGATGTGGTCAGTCTGCTGGGCGGGCCGCTCCAGTTCACCAGTGGTTCGCCCGCCGAGCAGGAGGCACAGCGCGCGCGCTGCGAGGCGCGCTACCCGGCGACAGGCGACGATCCGATGCAGTCGCTGTTGGGCGCGGGGCGGGGCGGCTATTTCGATGCGGAGTGCTCCCCGCTCAACCCCAACAACATCGGCAAGGGCCTCTACGTCTACGGCGAGTTCCCGCTGTTCACCGTGCACGCGGCGGGGGTGGCCCGCTCGCAGCTTTCGCGCGATGTTCACGCGCTGCTGCTGGCCTTCGACGAGGATAGCGTCGTTGACCACGTGGTGACGACGCACTGGGAAGGCTACAGCGGCGCGCAACTTGTCGGGCGGACGGTCTCCGCGCTGGCCGACTGGCTGACGGTCGGGTTGCTGTTCCTGCTGGGGCGGCGGCTCTACGGGCGCTGGACTGGCCTGCTGGCGGCGGCGCTGTACGGCGTGGCCGCTTTTCCCATCCAGCAGGCGCACTTCTGGACGGTGGACGCCTTCACCACCTTCTGGGTGACGCTGGCGCTCTATTTCGCCGTGCGCGCCCTGGACGGCGCAGGGTTGCGCCAGGGGCCAATCGCCCTGTGGTACGCGCTGATCTGGTTCGGCGGGACGGTGTGGGACGCCGCTGCAAACGACTATCCGGTGATCGGGCTGCTGTCCCTGGGCATCGGCGGGCTGCTGGCGCTCGCCGTCCTGTCAGCGGTGAGCGCGTGGGGAGGGCGGCGGCGGGCGTGGCTGCCCGGCCTGGCCGGGATGATCGCTTCGCTGGCGCACCTGGCGCTGTGGGCCGCGCTCGACCTGCTCGCCCCGCACGAACTGACATTGACGCGCGACGTGCTGGCCCTCGGCGCGGCCAGCCTGGTCTACGCGCTGGCAGTGCTGGCGATCTATGTCGCTGCGGGCCAGATCAGGCGGCGGGCGCGCGGCGAAGTCGCGGCGCGGGAGGGCACAACGGCCATCGGCGTGGCGGTGGGCCTGCTGTGGATCGCGCTGGTGGCGAGCGTGCTGGCCGGTGGACTGGCGGCGTGGGCCACGCTGTTCGTCGCGCTGGCGGCGACGCTGCTGCTCGTCTGGGACACGACCGAACTCACCGACTACGCGCTCTTCGGGGTGGCGCTGGGCGGCGCCGTCGCCAGCCGGATCAATGTCGCGCCGCTGGCCGGGATCATTGTCGTGGCGGCGGCGCTGCGCGCGCTGCCCGCGCTGGACGCGGCGCTGCACCGCTCGCAGCGGTCGCGGCTGATCGCCTCTGCTTTGACCGGCGTGATGACGGCGGGGCTGCTGGCGTTGATCGTCTTCCGGCTGTTGCAGCCGCACGCCTTCCTAGGGCCGGGCATCTTCGGGCTGAAGTTCAACCCCGGCTGGCGCGAAGACATCTCCGAGGCCGCGTACCTGACCTCTGGCGAGTGGGACGGCCCGCCCGATCACCAGTGGGCCAGCCGCATCCCGTACTTTTACCCCTGGCGCAATATCGTCCTGTGGGGGTTTGGCATTCCCCTGGGGCTGCTGGCCTGGGGAGGGTGGGCCTGGGCTGGCCTGTCTATGCTGCGCGCGCGCCGGGGATGGACGCGCCATGCCATCCCGGTCGTCTGGGTGCTGGTTATGTTCGGCTGGCTGGGCGGGCGCTGGGTGACGACCATGCGCTACTTCCTGCCGCTCTACCCGGCGCTGGCGCTGCTGGGTGCGTGGGCGCTGATCGCGCTGCTGGGTGCCGCGCGCAGACGCCATCACCTGCGCCTGCGGCGTGGGCGGCTGGCGCTGATCGGCGCGGTGACGCTGCTGGTGATCGTCACCGGCTACACGGCGCTCTACGGCTTCGCTTTCCACACCATTCACCGCCAGCAGCTCACCCGCGTGGCGGCGTCGCGCTGGTTCCAGGAGTTCGTGCCGGGCGACTTCGGCATCTGGGTGGAGGGCGACGACGGGACGCGGCAGATGGTCAACATCGGGCGGTCGTATGTCGCGCCGCCGCCCACTGTCACGCGCCTCGAGCAGGGCGAGACGGTCGAATTGCCGTTCACCGTGCCCGCCGACGCCCGGCTGACCGGCGTCACCTTCAACCGCCTGCTCGACCCGCTGGCCGATGCGGAGCCGGAGGCGCTGCGCGTGCGGGTCTTCAGGGACGATCCGGCGTTCGGGCGGCAGCTGGTCTTCGAGGACACGATCCGTGCAGACCTGGCGCAGACGGACTCGGTCTACGGGCAGGCGTACCCGGTTGAGATGGAGGGCGACGTGTTGCTGGCCGCGCCGCTCGACCCGAACGCGCAGCCCATGCCCTACCTGTTGGAAGTCACTGCAGTGCAGGGCGGGCCGCTGACCTCGCTGCGCGACGTGTCCAGCGCGGAGGGGGCGGTGCTCAGCGACATCTCGCTGGCGCTGCGGACCGTGGCGGATGGCGCGCCGGCGACGGTTGACCTCAATTTCGAGGCGCAGCCACTCCTGCGCGGGCACGGCGACGACATCCCCATGACGCCAACGCACTGGACGGTCGGCGGGAGCGACGCGCTCACGTTCGAGATTCCGATAGACGGCGTGATCCGCGAGATCGAGATTCCCCACCTGGGCGACCCGCTGCGCGACTCCGGCGAAGAGGTCGTCCGCCTGACGCTGACCGCGCCCGATGGAACACAGACCTCGACGGAACTGCGCGGTGATTTCAACGAGGGGGCGAACCCGCTCGGCCCGCCGCAGGTGGCCGTCTTCGACCCGCCGTTGCGCGTGGAGCGCCTGGACGCCAGCGGCCAGCGCCAGCTTGCCACGCTGACGGTGGAGGCGCTCGACCCGATCTACACGTCCGGCGCGGTGATCGCCTGGGAGGGTGACTGGGACGACCCGATCCCCTGGACGGTGTGCCCGCTGCCCGACGATGTGGTCTACCGCGACGATTTGCCGTCGGGCCTGTCTTCGTATGACTGCCCGGCGGTGAATATGTTCGGCGGGCACGTGCAGGGCATCAAGCTGTGGATGGTTGCCGAAGACAACGAAGACAAGATCGCGGCGATGACCAACGCGCTCGATCAGGCCGACTACCTGGTGATCTCCAGCAACCGCTTCTACGACTCGCTGTCGCGCATCCCCTGGCGCTGGCCAATGAGCCTGGTCTTCTACGAGGCGCTGTTTGATGGGCGGCTGGGCTTTGCCCTGGAGCGCCAGTTCGAGTCGGCGCCGCGGCTCGGTCCTTTCCGCATCCGCGACCAGGTAACCCCGCTCGACGACCTGCCCGATTGGGTCAACGAGCACTGGGAAGCCGAGGAAGCCTTCAGCGTCTACGATCACCCGATTGTGCTCGTCTTCAAGAAGACGGACGCCTATTCGCCGGAGAACACGCGGGCGCTTCTGGAGAGCGTGACCATCCGCCCCGTCCGCACGGCCTATCCCGGCTACGTGGCCGATCCGGAGCCGGTCGGCGTGGTGACCTGGCGCGCCCAGAAAGCGACGCAAAGCCCGACGCTGCTCCATTTCGACGCCGACAAGTGGGAGATTCAGCGAGCGGGCGGCACCTGGCGCGACCTCTTTGACCCGGACTCGCTCCTCAACCGCAGCCAGGTGCTGGCGCTGATCGCCTGGTGGCTGCTGATTGTGTTGGCGGGGTGGATCGCCTGGCCGCTGCTGTTCGTGGCGCTGCCCGCGCTGCCGGATCGCGCGTATCCGGCAGCCAAGATCACCGCCTGGCTGATCGTCGCCTGGGTCGCCTGGGCCGGCGGGACGCTCAACCTACGCACGTGGTCGCGCGGCGGCCTGGCGCTGATCCTGCTGGCGCTGGCCGCGCTGAGCGCCGCCGCCGTCTGGCGCAGGCGGGGGCTGCTCGCCGCCTACGTGCGCGCCAACTGGCGCTTCCTGCTGGCGATGGAGGCGCTGACTCTGGCCCTGTTCCTGGCCTTCGTGGGCGTGCGCCTGACCAACCCCGACCTGTGGCATGGCAGCTTCGGCGGCGAGAAGCCGATGGACTTCGCCTACTTCAACGCCGTGCTGCGCAGCACGGTCTTCCCGCCGCTCGACCCCTGGTTCTCCGGCGGGTACATCAACTACTACTACTTCGG
>CAYNHD010000156.1:0-8908 GCA_964396775.1 uncultured Thermoflexus sp.
CCCCTGGCTTTGCTGGGGGAAGGGGCCGGGGGATGGGGGCCTTCGACAACTGTCTGACAACTTGTTCGTGCAACCAGGCCGTATGGACAGGCGGACAGCGCGTATGGTACACTACCCGTAATATGGGATTACAGATAGATTCTTCCGCAGTGGGGGGCATCACCTCGGCGGTCTCTGGTAGGGCAGAGCGCCAGTTTCCTCTGGAGTAGGCACGATGGCAGACGAATCTAAGCCTGTTCGCATCCTGTGCATTGAAGATGACCCGGAGATGATCGAATTGATCCGGCTCATTCTCGCCCGGCACGGCTATGAGGTCATTGGCGCAGCGGGAGGGGAGGCGGGCCTGGCGGCCATCGAGCGCGAAAAGCCGGCCCTGGTGCTGCTCGACCTGATGATGCCGGAGATGGACGGCTGGGAAGTCTTCCAGCGGATGCGCGCCGACGAGCGGATGCAGGATATTCCTGTCATTGTCGTGACGGCCAAAGCGCAGAGCATTGACAAGGTGCTGGGGCTGCACATCGCCAAAGTGAACGACTACATCACCAAGCCGTTCGGCCCCTCAGAACTGCTCTCCAGCGTGATTCGGGTGCTGCAAGAAGCCGGGATCGAAGTCGAGGAAGCCAGCTAACGCCCCTTCACTCATAGCTGTTCCTTGCAGAGGTGCCGCCCGCCGGGGTGCGCGCCTCTTTTTTCTTGTGACGGGGCAGGCAAAGTCCATTTCTGCCGGGGGGTGTAGGGGTGTTGCTCTGCTGCGCGTCGCCCGAAGCCGGACTTCCCAAGTTTCCGAAACTTCGGAAGTCTTGGGCCGGTTCGCGCAGGGCGGTAACTTCCAGTAGAATACCGGGCAGTTGCGCCATGACGGTGAGGGAAAGACGACCATGCAAACAACCTGGCAGGCCCTGCTGGCGGCAGGGCAACCGATCATCGCGGACGGCGGCATGGGCACCATGCTGATCGCGCGCGGGCTGCCACGCGGCACCGCGCCAGAACTGTGGAACGTCGAACGCCCGGACGACGTGCGCGCTATTCACCGCGCCTACGTCCAGGCGGGCGCGCAGATCATCCTCACCAACAGCTTCGGGGGCAACCGGCTGCGTCTGGGGATGCATGGCCTGGCGGAGCGCGGCGCCGAGCTGAACCGCGCCGCTGCTCGCCTGGCGCGGGCAGAGGCCGATGCCGTTCCGCAGCCGGTCATCGTCGCTGGCTCAATCGGCCCAACCGGGCAAATGCTCGCTCCGATGGGCACGCTGCCGCCCGAAGAAGCTGCCGCCGCGTTCGCTGAACAGGCGGAGGCGCTGGTGGCGGGCGGCGCGGACGTGCTGTGGATCGAAACCATGTCCGACCTGGAGGAAGTGCGCGCGGCGGTCGCTGGCTGCCGCGGGGCCGCGCCAGAGGTGCCGGTCGTCGCCACGATGACCTTTGACACGCGCGGGCGCACGATGATGGGCACCACACCCGAACAGGCCACCGCCGCGCTGAGCGAGCTTGGCGTTGTGGCGCTGGGGGCTAACTGCGGCAAGGGGCCGGATGAGCTTGAAGCGGCGATTGGCCGGATGCAGGGTGCCGGGCCAGGCGTGCCCCTGGTGGCGAAAGCCAATGCCGGAGCGCCGCGCCTGGAAGGGGGTGTGGCCGTCTACGACGCCACGCCCGACGTGATGGCCGCCTATGCGCTGCGCGTGCGCGCGCTCGGCGCGGGCATCATCGGGGCTTGCTGCGGCAGCACGCCGGAACACATCCGCGCCATCGCCGGGGCGTTGGCGGCGGGGGATTCGTAGCGATGGAGCGTTGCGCCGCCGGCGGGTGTGTGCAAAGGGTGTCAGTGACTCGCTTGACGCCGGGCGAGATGAGATCACGTAGGGGCGTATTGCCATACGCCTCTCCGAGGGCGCAGCAGAGTTGCACCCCTACCTGACGAACTTTGCACCCATCCCCCCCGCCTGTCTGGTTTGACAAATCATGCTACACTAAACGGCGCTGCACTCAGAACCTGCGGCAGACGTTGGAGCAAGGGGGCTTTTGATGCGACGAGTCAACAGAGTACGTGCGTATCGTGTGGTTGGCGCGCTGCTGGCCAGTGTGTGGGCGATCATCGGGTTGGTCGGGCTGGGGCGCGATCCGGCACTGGCCTACCAGGGCCGCAACCTGTTGCAGAATCCAGGGTTCGAGGAGCCATACGTCACCATTGACGCGGACCCGGCGCTGCGTGTGGCCTCAAGCTGGCAACCCTGGCATGTGCCCACCGCGCCGGGCCAATCCAGCTCGATCAACGCCCGACCGGAGTACAAGCCCGCGCCGCCCACGCGCGTCCGCTCTGGCAGCGCGGCCCAGGAGTACAACACCTTCTTCGCCACGCACACGGCGGGCGTCTACCAGCGCGTACCGGTGACGCCCGACACCGATCTGCGCTTCAGCGTCTATGTCTACGTCTGGTCATCGGCCACCTTTGCCAACCCCGACCGCAGCGAGCAGCCGAACACCGTGATCATCAACGTCGGCCTCGACCCCACCGGCGGCACGGACCCGGCCAGCACGAACGTCGTCTGGTCGGCGGACGCTGAGTATTACGACCAATACCGCGAGCTATCGGTGACGGCCCGCTCGAAAGGGACGGCAGTCACTGTCTTCGTGCGCACCGCTCCGCAGGGCTTCGTGGGGGTGAACAACATCTATCTTGATGACGCTGCGCTGGTGCCGCTGAGCGAAGTCCCGCCGCAGACCGGCACGGTGGAGGTGCCCACGGCCACGCCGAGTCCGGTGATCATCGTGCCCACGCAGGAAGGGACGATCACGCCGGTGCCCACGACGCCGGTCGCGCCGCCCACGTTCACGCCGAACGTGCCGACAGCCCCGCCCGCGACGGCCACGCCGGTCATCCCGCCCGAATTCACCAGTACCGTCCTCTATACGGTCAAGGCCGGGGACACAGTGTGGGGTATCGCCCGCCAGTTCAACAGCACGGTCGCGGCGATCATCCAGGTGAACAACCTGCCAGCCAGCGGGCTGATCCACATCGGCCAGGTGCTCGTCGTGCCCGTGCGCGGCGACCTCCCCGCCCCGCCCACCTTCACGCCGGTGTCGCAGCTTCCAACGGTTGCGCCCACCCAGGTTCCAGATGGCTCTGGCGGGACGGGCGGCGTGCCCACTTATGGGACGTATACAGTGGTGCGGGGTGACACGCTCTCAACCATCGCCGCTCGTTTCAACACGACCGTGGCGGCGCTGGCCCAGTTGAATAACATCCTGAACCCGAACCTGATCTACGCGGGGCAGGTGTTGCGCGTGCCCGGCGCAGCGGTGCCCGTTCCCACCCAGCCAGCGCCGCTCCCGACTCAGCCACCAACGTTGCCAGAACCGACTCGGCCCGCCACGCACGTGGTGCAGCCGGGCGAGAACCTGTTCCGCATCGCGCTGCGCTACGGTCTGACGGTAGACCAGTTGGCGCGCTACAACGGCATCTACAACCCGAACCTGATCTTTGCGGGGCAGGTGTTGCGCCTGCCGCAATGAGATGAGCCAGATGCGCATTGTCCGGCGGGCCAGCACGGGCGAGGCAGTGCTGGCCCGCGCACGATGGTGCCAGAGCTTCTGGTGCCATTTTCGCGGCCTGATGCTGCGGCGGCCTCTGCCGGACGATGAGGGGCTGCTCTTCGTGTTTCGCCGCGCTTCTGTCAGCGGTGCGGCGATCCACATGTTTTTCGTCTTCTTCCCCATCGCGGCGGTGTGGCTCGACGACGAAGGGCATGTGGTCGGCACGGCGCTGGCGCGCCCCTGGCGGCCCTACTACGCGCCAGCCCAACCCGCGCGCTACCTGATCGAGGCGCGCCCCGCGCTGCTCGACCGGGTGGCGGTCGGTGATCAGTTGGTCTTCAGCGAGCAGGCGTAATTGTGCAGGCCCAGGCGAGGGCGATCACAGCAGCTCGCGGGGCGTCTGCTTCGAGGCCAGCGGCAGCGACACGGTGACAGTGGTGCCCAGGCCCTCCTCACTTTCCAGCGTCAGCACGCCACGATAGCGATGCACCAGCGTCTTGACCGTCGAGAGGCCAATGCCCGTGCCGGTGACCTGGGTTTCTTTGACGTTGCGCGCGCGGAAGAACTCGTTGAAGATGTTAGGCATGTCGGCGGCGGGAATGCCGATGCCGCTGTCGGCGATGGTGACTTCGACCGTGTGCGCCGGGCGGCTGACCCGGTAAGTGATCCACACGTTGCCGCCTTCGGGCGTGTACTTGATGGCGTTGTTGAGCAGGTTGCCCAGGATGATTTGCAGCCCGACCTCCCCGGCCATGACGATACCGGGATCGTCGTCTAGCTCGCTGTGAAGCGTCATGCCTTTGTGTTCGGCATTGGGCGCTTCGCGCTCCAGGATTCTCAGCAGGTTGGCGCGGACACTCTCCGCTTCCAGCGGGGCGTGGGCTGTGGTCGCTTCACGGCTGCGCGCCAGGGTGAGCAGGTCGTCAATGAGCGTGCGCAGCCCCTCCAGCCGGTGAATGACGCGCCCGATGAGCGCCATCTGCTGCTCGGTTAGCTCGCCGGCGTAGCCCTGCTCGATGTTCTTCATCAGCGACAGCCCGGCGGCCAGGGGCGCGCGCAACTCGTGCGTGGCGACGCGCACGAATGTCGAGCGCGCCTCCAGAAGCTGGCGGATGTGCTCTTCGCGCTGGCGCAGGCGCTGGACGATGCGCGTGACCAGTTCTGAGAGCACGAAGACCGTCGAGCCGAAGAAGAACATGACGGCGGTGATGTAGGTCGTGTTCTTGTGCAGGTCGTTGTGCAGGTCTAGCTCGTCAATGGTCACGTGCGGCAGCCAGCCAGCGCGTTCCAGCCAGGCCAACCCGCCAACGATGAGCACTGCCAGAACGGTCAGGCTGCGCACCTGCCAGGGCAGCAGGATCATGCCCGATAGGGCGGCGTGCAGCACGAAATAGATCAGGGCCGGGCTGGTGATGCCGCCTGTGAAGTGCACCAGCGCGATCATCGCCAGCCAGTCGAGCAGAATCTGGCCCCAGGCGATGCGCTCGAACCCCTCGCGCGGGATGTTGTTGTGACTGAGAAAGAAGAGCGCCGTGTTGTAGGCCAGCACGCTCAGGCCAATGACCAGCAGCGGCGCAACCTGCAGGTCGAGACCCAGGGTGGCGCTGGCGAAGACCGTCCCGATCAGAATGCCAAACCCGGCCACCCATCGCAGGCGGATGAGCAGCCGGGCGTTCTGGCTGAGTTCTTCCAGGGTGGGCTGCAAAGCCCGGCGCGGCTCCTGGCTCTCTGGTTGGGGTTCCGTCGTGATCTTCATCAGACGCCTCGCGTGGCCTTCCCCCAGCAGCAGGTGAAAGGGCCGGCGCGCGCCCGGTGCCCGGTGATTCTGTGCCCCACCAGGGCGCGGGCCGGGCGGCGCGCCGCTCGCGCCAGAGTACGCCGCGTCTACTTCTGGAGCAGCCTTTTGATCTCGGCGATCAGTTTCTTCGGGTCAATCGGCTTCTCGATGAAGCCCTCTACCGGCAGGTAGTCTTCATCGGGCGAGAAGCGCAGCGGCGTCGTCTGGTGTATAGCTGTCAGCATGAGGATGGGGATCGCCTTGTGCTCCTCTTTGGCGGCGGGGCCGTGCAGCTTTTGCGCAAGCTGGAAGCCCGCCGTGTGCGTGTCCATCATCACGTCGAGGATGATCAGATCGGGCTTGATCTGGTCAACGGCCTTCAGCCCACTTTCTTGCGAGTGCGCGTCCGTGACGGCGTATCCCGCGCTCTCCAACGGCATACGCAGCGCCAGCACTACATCGGGATCGTCGTCAATAATCAGAATCTTGTTGGCCATAGTCGTCCTAGCTCCTGACCTCCGTAAAGAGGGCATCTGTCAAACCCGGTAAGGCACGCGCGACAGCCTCACTGAGGGGCTGCTCCCAGTCGGTGTGCTGGGGCTGCACGCCGAACACAATCACCTCCGGCGGCAGGCAACCGAGCGCCTCGGCCAGCGCCAACGCATCCGCCAGGTCGCTCTGGTGCAGCGACAGGGGTCGCTCGTGCCCGGCGACGCGCGCCTCGTGCCACTTGAAGCGGCGCACCGTGCCAGGCGGCTCGCCCATCAGCACAGCGTCCACCAGCACGACGCGGCGATAGTTCTCGATGAGCGGGATCAACCCCAGCCCGGCAATGCCGCCGTCCATCACAGTCACGTCTGGTGGCAGATCGGGCCGCGCCAGCAGGCGCTGCACAGCCAGCACGCCCACGCCGTCGTCGCCCATCAAAGGGTTGCCGACGCCCAAGATCAGCGTGTCGCCCTGCGCGTCTGCGGCCATTGCCCGCACCTGTCCTCGCGATGGGCGTCGCGCGGCGCGGGGAGACACTCCGCCAGGCGTGTCTCCCCTTGCTCCCGCGCAAGACCGCCTCACTTGCCGACAAACTCGACGTTCAGGAAATGCGTCGAGCACGAAATACACGGGTCGTAGGCGCGCACCAGCATCTCCATCTTCAGCCGGATGCTGTCTTCCGGCTCGGTCAGCAGCGTGGGCACCAGTGCGCGCATGTCGCGGTCAATGTTGCCCAGGTTCTGCCCCGTCGGGATGACGCAATTCGCCTCTTCGATCAGCCCGTTCTCGCTGATCTGGTACTCGTGGAACAGGATACCACGCGGCACATCGCACGCGCCAACGCCGCGCGCGCCCGGTGCCAGCGTCACCGGCCCTGGCTTTTCCCACGCGATGCCGCGCTTGAGCACCTCATCCAACAGCAAGATCACGTCGTCCACGCAGTGCACGATCTCGACGACCTGCGCGGTGCTGTTGAGGAACGGGTTGTAGCACGGCGCGCTCAGCCCCAGGTGAGCGGCGGCGGCTTTGGCGCGCGGGTGCAGGTGCTGGTGCTTCAGGTTATAGCGAGCCAGCGCGCCGACCATGTAGCTGTCGCGGTTGAAAGCGGTGTGCTTGGCCGTCGAGTGCGGGGCCAGACGCTCGTTGGTCACCGCGCGATACTGGTCAACGGGCAGCGTGTCGCCGTCTGTGCTGCCGATCTCGCCGTCAATGAAGCCGTAATAGTCGGGCTGAACGAGTGCCACGTATTCCGTCTCACGCTCGAAGGACGGCCAGGGCAGCGAGCCGAACAACTCCACCGTCGCGTCCACATCGGCCAGCAGCGCCTCGGCCCGCTCGCGCAGTTCCTCGACTTTGCTCAGCGCCGGAAACTGGGTGAATCCGCCGACGGTCATGGCGATGGGGTGGGTGTGCCGCCCGGCGAAGGCCGCGCACAGGTCGCCGGCGAACTGCTTCATGCGCAGCGCACGCTTGACGACTTCGGGATGGCTCGTCGCCAGGGGGATGACGCTGCCCACGCCCAGAAAATCCGGCGCAACCAGCATGTACACGTGCAGGATGTGGCTGTCCAGCAACTCGCCGTGAAAGACGAGCCTGCGCAGGCGGATCGTCTGCTCGCTCAGCTTAACCTGCAGGGCGCGCTCGGTGGCGCGCAGGCTAGCGGTGGCGTGCCCGCAGGCGCAGATGCCGCAGATACGGCTGGTGATGTGCGATGCCTGCGTGTAGGGGCGCCCGTGCAGCATGGCCTCGAAGAAGCGCGGCGTCTCGACGATCTGCAACTCGCACTTCTCGATGGTGCCGGCGCGCACGTCAACGACAATGTTGCCGTGACCCTCCACACGGGTCACATGGTGCACGTTGACTTTGATGTTTTCGGTCATTGTCGTCAGTCCTCCTTCGGCGCAGCGAATGCGGACGTGGGGAGGGGAGCGGTCTTGTTGGGTCCGAGGGGTGTCGTGACCGGCGCTGGCTCGCCCATCTGCTGCAACTGGTAATGGTTGAACATGGTGAAGCGGGCGTCAATGTCGGCGTCGGACAGGCCGTGCCCGCGCAGGATTTCGCGCATGTAGGCGAAGTTCGCCTCTGGTGCCCAGCCCCGGCAGCCCTCGCAGCCGTCGCCGAAACTTGGGCAGATAGCGCCGCAGCCGGCGCGGGTGATCGGCCCCAGACATGGCTTGCCCAGCGTATTGAGACAGGCGTTCTCTTTGAACTTGCACTCCACGCACAGTGGGTAGTCGGGCAGGCGCGGCTTGCGCCCTTGCAGCAGAAGCTGAACGATGCGCAGAAACTCGTGGCGATCAATCGGGCAGCCGGGGATCACGGCGTCCACTTTGATCACCGCCGAGATGGGCCGGGCCGGGTAGCTCTCGTAGGCGTCCTTGCCGTGCTTGCCATAGACATACGTCTGGACATTCTCGATGGGCCAGTAGTTCTTCAGGGCGTTGATGCCACCCAGGTGGGCACAAGCGCCCAGCGCGACGACGACCACTGCCTGCTCGCGGATTGTTTGCAGGCGCGCTTCGTCGCTTTTGCGCGAGCACGAGCCTTCGATGAAGGCGATCTGAAAGTCTTCGCCTTTTTCTGACATGGCTTCGCGGAACTGGACAATCTCCACCAGGTCGAGCAGCCCCAGATGCGTCTGCAACAGGTCAACAACCGTGAGCTGACAGCCTTCGCAGCTTGTGAAGTCGAAGAAGGCGATTTTCGGTTTCGTCGCCATTAGAGCGCCTCCTCAAAAGCCAGAGCTTCTGCGTAAGTCCATGACGGCCCTTCCTGGCAGCTATAGCGATGATTGACCTGGCAGTGACCGCATTTGCCAATGCCGCACTTCATGCGGCGCTCGAAGCTCATCCAGATCTGTTCGGGCGTGAGACCTTTGCCCAGCAGTTCCACTGTGACGAAACGGTACATGACCGGCGGCCCCACCGTGACGGCAATGGTCTTGTAGGGGTTCACTTCGATGTGCTCGAACAGGGTCGTGATCACCCCAACGTGGCCAGACCATGCGTCGTCGGGCCGGTCTACCGTGACCATGAACTCGACATCATCGCGCTTCTCCCACTCGGCCAGCACGTCGCGGAACAGGATTTCGCCCGGATTCTTCGCCCCGTAGAG
>CAYNHD010000157.1:0-8896 GCA_964396775.1 uncultured Thermoflexus sp.
ATGCGTCTGCCTTGCCCCACACCCCGCCGCAAGTGTCGCGCCCGCCCGAATTACGGTATGATGAAATCCACACCAGCGCGTGTACTGGTGACGGCATGGACACGCTCAGACCCCGCGCGTCGCCTGCGCGGCGACGCGCACGCACCAGGAGGGATGCTGCGCATGAAACGCTACCTCGCTCGACTGCCCCTGTTCGTGGGAGCCATCGCCCTCGTCGCCCTGCTGACCGCGTGCAGCGGCGCGCTCGTCCGCGAGGTGTACACCGCCGCTGGCGACGGCACCACGCCCGATGAACTGGTCAGGACGACGACCTTTCGCGGCGACGACGACCTGAACGTGGTCGTCCGGCTCAACGCGCACAACCGCGAGTTGATCGTGTCGGCCACCTTCACTGGGCCGGGGGGCGAAGTCTACGTCACCGACCCGCTGGAAGCGGGCGAGACAGTCACCGATGTCGTGCTCGGCCTGGATTGGGAAGCGCAGGGTGCTGTCTTCTGGGCGGAAGGCGAGTGGCAGGTGGAAGTCTATGTGGACAACGACATGGAGAAGATCGTCCGCTTCACCATCCAGGCGGGTGAGGCCCCTGCCGCAGGCTGATCGTCGGGAGCGGGGTGTGAGTCCGGAGTCCTGAGCCATGAAGGGGCGCGGCGCTGTCGCTTCCTGACTCCCGGCTCAGAACGCCTGACTCACACCCTCTGGGAGCCGTATCGTCACCCCAAACAGCGCAGCCAGAAGCAAGGAGCAGATGACCATCATGGGACTACAGGCACAGGCGACCCAGCATATAAACCCTTATGAAGTGGCATTGGCCCAATATGATCGGGCTGTTGAGTACTTAAAGTTACCGAAGGGGATCAAGACTTTTCTGCGCGTGCCCAAGCGCGAACTGCATGTGAACTTCCCCGTGCGCATGGACAACGGCGACATCACCATGTTCGCCGGCTACCGCGTGCACCACAACACTGTCCTGGGGCCGTCGAAGGGCGGCATCCGCTACGCCCCGCACGTGGATATTGACGAGGTGCGCGCCCTGGCCATGTGGATGACCTGGAAGTGCGCCCTGGTCAACCTGCCCTACGGTGGGGCAAAAGGCGGCGTCGTCTGCGACCCCCACGCGCTGAGCATGGGCGAGCTAGAGCGGCTGACGCGCCGCTACGCCAGCGAAATCTCGCTGTTCATTAGCCCGCACGGTGACATCCCCGCCCCGGACATGGGCACCAACGCCCAGACGATGGCCTGGATCATGGATACCTACAGCATGACGGTTGGCTATTCCGTCCCGGCCATTGTCACCGGCAAGCCGATCAACATCGGCGGCAGCCAGGGCCGCACCGAGGCCACCGGGCGCGGCGTGGTCATCTGCATGGACGAGGCGCTGCACCGCATGGGCCACGACGACCCGTCGCGGATTCGCGTGGCCATCCAGGGCTTCGGCAACGTTGGCTCGCACGCGGCGCGCATCGCCCATGACCTGGGATACAAGGTGATCGCCATCAGCGACGTGAGCGGCGGCTACTTCAACGGCGACGGGCTGGACATCCCTCACGTACTGGACTACACGGCGACCAGCGAGCACCATCTGCTCAAGGGCTACCCGGACGCCGACCCGATCTCCAACGCCGAGCTGTTGGCCCTCGACTGCGACGTGCTGGCCCCCTGCGCGCTGGAAAACCAGCTCACCGGCGACAATGCCGAAGACGTGCGCGCCTTCCTGATCGTCGAGGGAGCCAACGGCCCGACCACGCCCGAAGCCGACGACATCTTCGCCCGCAAGGGGATCGCGGTCATCCCGGACATCCTGGCGAATGCTGGCGGCGTGACCGTCTCCTACTTCGAGTGGGTGCAGGGCCTCCAGTCGTTCTTCTGGGACGTGGAGGAGGTCAACCGTCAGCTACGGCGCATCCTGATCCGCGCCTACGACGAGGTGGTGCGCATCCAGAGCCAGTACGGGGTGGACATGCGCACCGCCGCGCAGATCACGGCGATCAAGCGCGTCAGCGACGCGACCCTCACGCGGGGTATTTACCCGTAGGTGGAGCGTAGAACCAGACTTCCGAAGTTTTGAGAACTTCGGAAGTCTCTCTTTCGGCTGAACGCCCCTGCCCTACAGCGGGGCCTTGTGTCCGTTCCACAGGCTACCCGCTTCCGCCGGGCAGATACCCGGTCAGGCGTTCCGCCAGCGGCGAATGCAGGATCGTGTACAGGCGGTGCGCTTCGGCGTAGTGCTTGCGCGCGAGGGCCAGATCGTCGCGGGCGCGGGCTGCGTCGCCCAGCGCGACGGCGGCCTCGGCCATGCCGCGCTGGTAGAACATCTTGCGCGCCTGGCTCTCAGCGGCAGAGGCCAGAGCGACCGCCTCATCCACCCGCCCCAGGCGCACGTACAGCCCAGCCAGCCGCGCCTTCGCCCGGCAATTTGTCTCCAGATCGTCCGTCTGCTCGCTGCCCGACACCGCCGCTTCGAGCAGCGCGCGCGCCTCGTCAAGCTGATTGAGCGCGACCAGCGTCTCGGCCATGTCCGCCTGGAACAGGGCCAGCCAGCGCGTATTACCCAGGGAGGTCGCCGCCGCCGTCGCCTGCTTGAACAGCGTGCGAGCGGTGCTGTAGTCTTCCAGAAAGTAGTAGGTGCGGGCCAGATTGTTGGTCTGCACGGCGATCATCAGCGTGTCATCTAGCTCGCGGCTGAGGGCGAGCGCCCGCTCCAGCCGGTCAATGGCCATCTGCGGGCGGCCCGTCAGCGAGTAGAACCAGCCGAGATTGCCCAGGCGTAGACTCTCTGCCCGCCGGTCGCCGGAGGCCTGAGCGATGCTTATCGCCTCGTCATAGAAGGCCTGCGCCGTATCCACGTCGCCAAGCTCAGTGTAAAGCGTGGCCACGTTAGCCAGCACCAGCCCGCGCGTTGGCGGGTGGGTGATGTGGTTGAGCAGCACGAGCGCCTTCTCGTACTCGTCAAGCGCCCCCTTCAGGTCGCCGGACTCGCGGCGCGCCTGGGCAACGTCGCAGCGCAGCCGGGCGATCTGGGCGTGGTGAGCGGTGCCCTGGCCGTTCTCCAGCAAGCGCAGCGCCTCGCCCCAATGCTCCAATGCCGCGTTACGGTCGCCGCGCTGATTGGCCAGGCTGCCCAGCAGGTGATAGACCTCGGCCTGGCGGTTCGGCTCGACGCCCTCCCCGGCGAGCACCAGGGCACGCTGCACATAGCCCATCGCCCGCTCCTGATCGCCCAGGCGCATGGCCGACGTGCCCAGCGTGAGCAGGATTTGCAGGTGCTCGCCCCGGTCGTCCAGGCGGCCATCCTCATAGAAGGCGAGCGCCTCGTCCAGGAAGCTCTGCGCGCGGGCGAAGTCGCCCATGCCATGCGCCGCCATGCCCAACCGGGTGAGCGCCATCGCTTCGTGGGCGGCGTTGCCCGTGCTGCGCGCCTGGGCCAGCGCCCGCGTGGCGTACTCCTCGGCCTGGGCGCTGTTGCCGCTGCGCTGGTAGGCGGCGGTGAGGTCGAGCGCGCTGTTCATGAAGAACTCGACCGGCTGGTTGCCCAGACGCAGCGCCAGGTTTTCGGCGGCCTGCAGGTGACTGATCGCCTGGGTGAACTCGCCGTTGCCCAGTTCCACGCGCGCCAGCACTTGCAGCCAGCGCAATTCCTGCTCTTCCTGGCTCGCCTGGTGCGCCAGATACACGGCCTGCTGCAAGAGCTTCTGCGCGTTGGCCCGCTCGCCGACCGCCAGCGTCGCCTCGGCCAGCAGCCCCACCACGCGCGGCGCGATCCGCCTCAGCCCGCCCGCCTGGGCGATGACCACCGCCTCTTTCAGCAGATGCTGCGCGTAGCTGGGGTTGTCCTGCTGGAGATAGTCCTGCGCCAGGTTCTCCAGCGTCAGAGCGATGCCCTCAGCGTGGTTGGAGCGGCGCGCCTCGTCGAGCGCCTGCTGGTGGTACGTCTGGGCGACGCCCCACTGCTCCTGCGCGGCGTAGAACGAGCCGAGATTGTTCAGGCAGCGGGCCAGGGCGCGCGGGTCGTCCTGCTCACGGGCGATCTGCAGCGCCTCGTCGAGCGCGGGACGCGCCGTGTCGAAGTCGCACCGATCCACATAAACAGAGGCGATCCCGCTCAGGAAATACTCCACACTGGCCTTCTCGCCGGTGGTGCGGGCCAGCGTCAGCCCGCGCTGGTAAATCTCCAGCGCCGTGTCGTTGAAGCCCTGCTCATAGGCCGTCGCCCCCGTTTCCAGCAGCGCGTTGATCTCCTGCTGCGCCGGGTTGAGCACAGAGCGGGCCGGTACCCCTGCCTCGCCAAGAAGCCGTTTGAAGAACTTCTGCATACGTGTTCCCTTTACAGTGATCGGTTGTCAGTTATCAGTGATCAGTTGTCGGTTGGTGGTGATTGGTTGTTGGTTGTTGGTTGCCAGTTGCCAGTCGTCGGTCGTCAGTTTCCGGTTGGTGGTGATTGGTTGTTGGTTGCCAGTTGCCAGTCGTCGGTCGTCAGTTTCTGGTTGGTGGTGATTGGTTGTTGGTTGGCAGTCATCAGTTATTCGGTCATCAGTGGCCGGCTGGCGCTACAGGCGCGGCGATCTGACTGATCACCGCGAACCGACAACTGATCGCCGAGAACTGACAACCGATCATCGAATACTGACAACTGATCACTGACAACCGATCCCTGATAACTGACAACTACCTCCCGCCGCTCACATCATGCGCATGACCAGGGGCACCAGCATCTCGCGCGCCGACAGCCCCCCGTGCCGGCTGGCCGACACAGAGCCAGCGCGCGACCTCTCGTCAATCACCACCCCCTCGCGGGCGACCAGAGTCAGGTCGCCCAGGCGCGGGCCGGTCTCGGCGTGCGGCGCTTCCGGGCCGAAGAGGCCCGCTCGCAGGGCTTCCGCCGGGTCGAAGACCGCCAGGCGATCCCCCAGCCGCTCGCGCACGTAGTCGCGCACGCCCGCTCGGTAGTCGTAGCGCAGGTACAGATGCGCGAAGCGTCCCTCACCGCCCAATCCGCAGCGTAACGCTTCGGTCAGGGGCGGATGCGCGCTCAGGTCGAGGTGCTCGCGCACGGGCGAATGGCCGTGATCAGCGACCAGCATGAACAGCGTGCGCCCGTCGCCGACGCCCGGCCCCAACAGCACGTCGCGCAGATCGCGCAGCTGGCAGCGCGCCTCGGCGATGGCCTGCTCGGTCACCGTGCCGAAGAGGTGCGACACGCCGTCTATCGCCCCCCAATAGACGCTGACAAAGCAGCGGTTGCGGCGCGTGGCATGCAGCAGGTTGCGCAACTCGATCCACAGGTCGGTATACCCGTAATGGCGCACCACCCGCTTGATGCCGCGATGCATCACCCGCGACAGCCCGCTGCCGTACAGGTCTTGTTGCAGCAGCGCGTAGGTCGGGATGGCGCGCGCGCCGAGCGCCTCGGCCACCGTCTCCACCGGCAGGAACGTCTCGAAGTCCAGCCCCCAGTCTTCCAGCACTTCGTGGCGATGCTTGCCAGCCAGCGGGCGGTAGTGCAGCAGGCTCGCCAGCACGCCGAACTCGCGCAGCAGCAGCCGCGTGCCGACCATGCCGGTCGCCGCCGGCCCCGCCCCGCTCCAGATCGAGGGCAGCGCAGCGGCGGTCGTGCTGGGCGCAATGGAGGTCAGCGGGGTCAGCGTGCCCTCGCCCACCAGGTCGGCCACCACCTGGGCGGTCGCCGCGTCCTCGGCCATGATCTCCTGCAGCAGCCGCCAGCCCAGGCCATCCGTGATGAACAGCACCACGCGTCGCACCCGGTCGTCCAGCGAGGCCCACAGCCGCGCGTCCAGCGGCGACTGGCCCAGCCGCCCACTGGCCGCCGCCCCGCCGATCAGCCGGACGACGGTGTGGGCCAGGTTGCGAATGGACAGCCCGGCGTAATAGGGGAAGATGATCTCGCTCGCCCAGGAAGCGTCTATGTCTAGCGGACGGTGGGCCAGGATGGTCTGTTCCAGGTCTGCGGCCAGGGTTGCGGTCACACTCTCTCCTGACGCGGCTGCGGCCAGCTTGTGGCCCGCCATTATACCGCATCTTGGGGCGGCGATAGAGGGCTGGGGTTCGCCGCCAGTGTATCCTTGTCGGTTGAAACTCGTCACACAGGAATGGCCCCCCATCCCCGGCCCTTCCCCCACGAGGGGGGAAGGGGGAAAAGCGGCGAGCCTGCTCCCCTTCCCTCCGCGCAGCGCGGGGGAAGGGGCTGGGGGATGGGGGGTCACACGGCAGCCAGTACCCACTCCATTTCAACCGAGTTCGACACACTACCGAGGCGCACCACCAGACTTCAGCGGGGCAGGTCTCGTAGGGGCGTATGCGATACGCCCCTACGGGCGCGCAGCAGAACAGCGCCCTACCTGACAGGTTTTGCACACGCCCGTTCGCCGCCAGACTTCGGAAGTCTGCGGAGACTTCCGAAGTCTGAACCTGGAAACCATTCTGCCGCACCCCTTGTAGGGGCGGGTTTCTAAACCCGCCCCCACAACGACGCAGACAATCGCCCGCGCAGAGGTCTTGTTTTTTCGCCCCAGACCTGCTAAAAGTGAAACAGCAGCGTGTCCACTGGCACCCCGTCTTTGAGGATCATGTTTGAAGAAACCAGTCCTTTCTCGGATAACCAGCAGATGCCTAAGGTGCTCCAGCTCTACCTTGTCATCTCGCAGTACCCCGTGCTCAGCCGCAAGATTCGCCAGCGGATGCGCGAAGAATTGTTCGGGCGCGGGATCGTCAGCGAGGATGACTTCGAGCGCGAAGTGCACCAGAAGGCCATCGAATCGCAGAAGCGCGAGGGGCTGAGCGATCCACTGTTCCAGGAATCGGCGGCGGATTGGGACAAGCGCGTGCGCTACATCCGCGCCCACCTGACCGACTTCTACTTCGCCTACAACCTGCCTTACGACCTGTTCGAGCAGATTCTGGCCGACACGCTGCACCAGCGCGAGCCGGACCGCGAGGTACGCCTCACCTTCAACCCGGAGATCGCCCCCTGGGAGTTGCTCTTCTCCGAGGGCGAGCGGTACGAGCGCCTGCCGCCAGACGAGCGGGCCAAAGTCCAGCACCACCTGCGCGAGATCATCGTCGTGCTGATCAAGGGCATGATCAGCGATCACCTGGCTTTCGTGCGCCTGGCCAAAGAGGTCTTCACCATCGAAGACCTCAAGGACATCCGCGCGCGGCGCATCGGGCGCGGCAAGATCGGTGGCAAGGCGGCGGGGATGCTGCTGGCCTGGAAGTTGCTCCAGCACGCCGGGGCCTCTACCGGCCTGGACCCTGACCGGATCACCATCCCGGACTCGTACTACGTCGGCGCGGATGTGTTCTACGAGGTGCACGGCTACAACGATTTCCACGCGATCATGAACCAGAAGTACAAGTCCCGCGAGGAGATCGTCAACGACTACCCGATGATCTACGAGCGTTACCGCCAGGCCGAGCTTCCGCCGCACGTCGCCGGGGAGTTGCGCGCGCTGATGGCGCACATCGGCCCGACGCCGCTCATCTTCCGCTCGTCGAGCCTGCTCGAAGACAGCTTCGCTACGTCGTTCGCCGGCAAGTACGACAGCTTCTTCCTGCCCAACAGTGGCACGCCGGAGGAGAATTTTCGCGCCGCCAAAGACGTGATCCTCAAGATTTATGCCAGCACGCTCAGCCCCGACGCGCTGATCTACCGCCAGCGCATGGGCCTGGTGGACTTCGACGAGCGCATGGCCATTCTGATCCAGAAGGTCGAGGGGCAGCGTTGGGGGCCGTACTACTTCCCGACGATTGCCGGGGTGGGCTTCAGCCGCAACCCGTTCCGCTGGAACGCCAAGATTCGCCGCGAGGACGGCCTGCTGCGCCTGGTCTGTGGGCTGGGCACGCGCGCTGTCGAGCGCACCGACAACGACTACGCGCGCATGATCGCCCTTTCGCACCCGCACCTGCGCCCGGAAACGCGCATCGAGCAGCTTCGCCACTATTCGCAGCACCTGATTGACGTGCTCAACCTGGAGGAGAACACGCTCGAAACGCTGCCCATCGGCAAAGTGATCGGCCCGGACTTTCCGGCGCTGCGCCTGGTTGCGGCGCTCGACGACGGGCAGCACCTGCAGCCCTTCATCTCCAGGCCGGGCAGCATAGACCCCGCGCGGCTGGTCCTGACCTTCGACGGGCTGGCGCGCGACGCCGCCTTCACCGGCACCATGCGCAGCCTGCTCACCTTCTTGGAGACGCGCTACGAGAACCCGGTGGACATCGAGTTCGCCATCGAGGTCACCCAAGCCTGGCCGCGCCCGGAATATCGTATTTCGCTGCTGCAATGCCGCCCGCTCAGCGAGCACCGCACCGGCGCGACCTTCCGCGTCCCCACGGACGTGCCCGCCCGTGATGTGCTGTTCTCCGCCCGGCAACAGATTCCGCAGGGGCTGGTCGAGCGCGTGCGCTACATCGTCTACGTAGACCCGCTGGCCTACCACGAGATTCCCAGCGTGGAGCGGCGCTTGCAGGTGGGGCGTGCAGTGGGGCGGCTCAACGAGCGGCTGTACGGCGAGCAATTCGTGCTGATCGGGCCGGGGCGCTGGGGCACGTCGGACATCAACCTGGGCGTCAAGGTGTCCTACGCCGACATCTATAACAGCCGCGCCCTGATCGAAGTGGCCCACTCCAACAGCAACACCGCGCCGGAGATGGCCTACGGCACACACTTCTTCCAGGACCTGGTGGAGGCGCAGATTTTCCCGCTGGCGCTCTTCCCCGATGATCCCGACGTGATCTACAACCGGGACTTCTTCAACTCCGCCCAGAACGTCCTCCCTGACCTGCTGCCCGACGACGCCGACCTGTCTGACGTGATCCGTGTGATTGACGTGCCAGCGGAAACAGGGGGTCGCCACCTGGAGATCGTGCTCGACGGCGAGAACGA
>CAYNHD010000158.1:0-7415 GCA_964396775.1 uncultured Thermoflexus sp.
CCCTACAAGTGCGCAGAGCAGCGCCCCTACGCGGGCAGATTTGCGGATAGAATAGTATTCAGGCAGATCGTGCAGGGCTTGTGGAAGGGATTGAGCAACCCGGCGCAGCATACCTGACTGAGGCTAGCTGTGCAGGGGGACCGAGCCAGGGACCGGCTGGCAGGCGGTCGCCCAGCGGGTTAGGTAGACATTCAGCCGGTCGCCGGAAGTTGGCGACGGCGGGAGAGGACACATGGTACAGTATTTCACACGCAGCATCCTGGGCTTGCTATTCGTGATCTTCGTGGTCTCGGTCATCACCTTCTTCCTGATGCACCAGGTTCCCGGCGGGCCGTTTGCGCGCGAGAAGAAGCTGCCCCAGACCATCCTGGATAACCTTAACGCCAAGTATAATCTGGACGATCCGGTCTGGAAGCAGTACGTTGATTACATGAGCGATCTGCTCATCCCCACCATCACCACCGGGGAGAAGAAGTTCTCGGTCATAGATGATTATCTGATCAACATCAAGCTACCCTTCGGCGACGAAACCACGATCCGCTGGATGAACTTCGGGCCGTCGTACACCGACCGGACGCGCTCAGTCAACGGGATCATCGGGACCCATCTGCCGGTCTCCTTTAGGCTGGGCCTGGCCTCTATGCTGGTGGCGATGGTCATCGGCATCCCGCTGGGGACTATCGCCGCGCTGCGCAAGAACTCAGTGGCCGATTACTTCAGTATGAGCGTGGCCATTCTGGGGGTGTCCATCCCGGCCATTGTGCTCGGCCCGCTGCTGCAGTATGTCGTCGGGGTCGAGCTTGGCTGGCTGCCCACGTCGGGCTGGGGCAGCTTCGAGCAGCTTATCATGCCCGCCGTCTCGCTGGGGTTCGCCCAGTCGGCGCTGCTGGCCCGCCTGACGCGCGCCAGCCTGCTGCAGGTCCTCAACGAGGACTACATTCGCACGGCGCGGGCTAAGGGTCTGCGCAGCGGCCAGGTCGTCATCGTTCACGCCATGAAGAACGCCATGATCCCCGTGGTGACCGTGCTGGGGCCGCTGTTCGCGGCGCTGCTGACCGGCACTTTCGTCACGGAGCGGGTCTTTGGGCTGCCCGGCCTGGGCCAGTATTTCATCATCAGCATCAACCAGCGCGACTACGCGACGATCATGGGCACCACGTTGATCTTCGCCTTCTTCATCGTTGTCGCCAATTTCATCGTGGATCTGACCTACGTCTGGCTCGATCCGCGCATTCGTTTTGACTAGCGAGGAGAGTCAAGACCATGACAGCAGAGACAACAGAGCGCGCGGCGGAGGCTCGTCCTGAGGCCGTCCGGCTGGGCAGGGAGCTTGAGCGCAGTCGCGGCCCCTGGGGGGATGCCGCGCGTCGCCTGATCCGCCACCGGGCGGCGCTGGTGGGGCTGACGGTGATCCTTGCTTTCGTGCTGGTGGCTGTCTTCGCCCCTTACCTGACCAACTACACCTACGAGAAGCAGAACTACACGGCGGTCAGTACGGCACCCGATTGGGTGATTGACCTCTTCCCCAAGATGAAGCCGGTCGGCGAGGATATGGGCTACGTCCGCGTCAACAATGACTACCTGCTGGGCACGGACGGGCTGGGGCGCGACCTGTGGACGCGCATCATCTTCGGGGCGCGCATCTCGCTGGCCGTGGCCTTCGTTGGCCCGCTGACCAGCTTGTTGGTAGGCACCATCTACGGGATGGTCTCCGGCTATGTGGGCGGGCGCGTGGACAACTTCATGATGCGCCTGGTGGACGTGATGTATGCCTTCCCCACGCTGCTGCTGGTCATCCTGATGATGGTCTTCTTCCGCTCCAGCTTCACCCAGAGCGAGGTGGGGTCACTGGCCTATCGCCTGAACAAGATTGACGCGGCCTTCGGCGGGATGCTGTTCATCTTCATTGGCATCGGCATCACCTCCTGGATGGATACGGCGCGCCTGGCGCGCGGGCAGGTGCTCTCCCTGCGTGAGAAGGAGTTCATTGAGGCGGCGCGATCCATCGGCGTGCGCGATACGGCGATTATCTTCCGCCATGTGCTGCCCAACATCCTGGGGCCGGTGGTCGTGCGCGAAAGCCTGGCCATCCCCCGCTACATCTCGTTTGAGGCGTTCCTCAGCTTCATCGGCCTGGGCGTCAACCCGCCCACGCCAAGCTGGGGCAGCATGATCTCCGAGGGGGCGCAGGCCATCAAGAGCTATCCCAACCAGGCGATCTTCCCGGCGCTGGCCCTGTTCTTCATGATGTTCGCTTTCAACTTCCTGGGCGACGGCCTGCGCGACGCGCTCGATCCGCGCGCCTCGGAAGCCAACAAGTGAGCCGTCGCCAGCCGGCTCGCTGCTGGGGCTGAGGGCCGGGGGGGACGTGTGAGCCGGAGGCAAGTCGCGCGCAAGCTGCCAGCCCGATGAGTTCCTGGAAGCTCTTTGTCCACGCGCTTGTCTTTTGGGACGCCTTCGAGAACCCTGTCTTCTTGCGTGACATCAACCGCCAGCCCATCTGGTATGGGCTGGCGCGTCGTTTTGCCGCCTTCCCCGCTCTCACGCTGGGCCTGGTGGGGGCGCTGAGCCTCGGCTGGGCGGTGATGTCCCTCTACCTGGGCACCCTGTGGATATGGTTGCTGCTGGCCCTGTTGCTGCTGGTCGCCATGACCAGCGCCGCCCTGGGGCCGACTGTGGTCGAGGAGCGCGCCAAAGGGCGGTGGGAGGTGCTGCTGGCCACGCCGGACGGCGTAGAGAGCGTGCTGCTGGGCAAGGTGAGCGGCGCGCTGTGGTGGATTCGTTACCTGATCATCGCGCTGGGCGCGTTGCTGGCGCTGCTGGCGGCGGGGATCGGCTTCGTCAGCCTGGTGCTCATCCCCACCGGCCTGACCACCCTCGAAGACCTGCCGATCTTCTTCCTGTGCGGCGCAGCGGTGACGTTGCCAGTTGCCAGCGCGATTCTGTTCGTCATAGACCGCACCCAGCAGTACCTGTTGATGGTCGTCGCGGCGACCACAGCCAGCGCGTCGTCTGGCTCGATGCGCGCGGCTTTTGCCACTTCTGCTGCTGCGGTGCTGCTGGTGTGGGTCGCCGAATTCACGCTGGCGGGGATTCTGCTGGCGCTGCAAGCGGGCGCGACCAGGTTATCGGATGCCACGTATATGCTGGCTCTGGCGGTATTGGGGCCGATGGTCGGCTACATCATAGACATGGACCTGGCCCACGCCGTGCTGTATACCGCTGGCACGCTGGCGCTGCGCGAAATCCTGATAGACACTCTGTGGCGCTGGTCGCTGCGCCGGGCGAGGCCCTAGAGGGAAAGCACAGGGCGCGCGGAACGGGTCTCGCTCAGGCCGGCCCTGGCGGAGCGGGCAGCGTGAAGCTGAACGTGCTCCCCTGGCCGGGGACAGTCTCCACGCCGACGGCTCCGCCCAGCTTCTCGACAATACGCTTGACGATGGACAGGCCCAACCCATGCCCGTCTCTCTTGCCGGTGAGCGAGGTGAGGCGCGAGAACTCGGCGAACAGGGCTTTGGGATCGGCTGTGTCCAGGCCGGGGCCGTTGTCGCGCACCCAAAAGCGCACCTGAGAGCCTTCGGGCGCGGCCCCCAGTTCCACGCGCGGCGGCTCCCCGCCGTATTTGATGGCGTTGCTGATGTAGTTCGCCCACACTTCCTCGATCCAGGGGCCGTAGCCCAACGCTGGCGGCCAGCTTGCCGGGCAGACTAGCTCGGCCCTGTATGTGGCGATCTGCTGGGCGAGCCGCTCGCGCACTTCGGCGACAATGGCCCCCATGTCGAGGAGGGCGAGCGACACATCCTCGCGGCGGACTTGCGCCAGCAACAGCAACTCGTCCACGATGTGCGCCAGCTTGTAGGCCATGCGCAGTTGGTCGCGTTCCAGGGCAGCGGTGCTCTCGTTTCCGGCGGCGACTAACTGTTCCAGGATTAGCTCGCTGAGGCCCGCGATGACGGCAAGCGGGCTTTTGAGGTCGTGGGCTACGGTGTGGGCGAAGGCGTCAAGCTCGGCGATCAGCCGCTCGTGCTCCTCGATCTGCTGTTGGAGGGCTATGTTGTGCTGCCGGTAGATTTCAGCCTGCTGGCGAGCGGCCTCGGCTTCGTGCATGGCCTGCAGCGAGTGCATCCGGGCGGCGATCAGTTCAGCGCCCGCTGTCTCTTTGAGGCGGTAGAACTGCTTGCTGTGCGTCAGGCTGGCCCGCAGGTCTCCGCTCTGCTCGTGGGCTTCGGCCAGGGCGGCGTGAATGTCTGTCAGCAGGGGGGTCGCACCAATAGCCTCGGCCAGCTCCCGCGCCTGGTGCAGCGAGTCCAGGGCGCGGGCGAAGTCGAGCCGGCGCAGGTAGACGCGCCCAATTTCGAGCAGGTTCCCTGCCTCGAACTGGCGATAGCCGCGCTCGCGGCACAGGGCCAGCGACTGCTCAAAATGGTGCAGTGCCTGGTCAAAGTCGGCGGCGGCGGTGAAGATACGGCCAATGTTGCCCAGCGCGTCCGCCTCGGCGCGCTTGTAGCCAATGGCGCGAACCAGCGCCAGGCTTTGCTGCTCGAAGGCCAGCGCCTGCCCGGTGTCGCCCAGCAGCAGATACGCCTTGCCGATGCTGTCCAGTGCCTGGGCCTCGCCGCGCGCCGAGCCTGCCGCACGGTGCATCTCCAGGCTGCGCAAAAGCTGGGGCAGCGCCGCCTGTGGGCCGCTCAGGTGGAGCAGCATGTAGCCGGTGTCGTTCAGGAGGCTGGCCAGCAGGCCCTGGTCGCCGGATTTCTCGGCCAACTGCACCGCGCGGACGCCTAACTCCAGGGCCGGCGAAGAATTGCCCAGGAAGTAATGGATCGCTGCGATGTGGTTTAGCGTGTAGGCCAGCTTGCCCTGATCGCCCACTTCCTCGAACAGGCGCATGGCCTCCAGCGCGTGATCGAGCGCCACCTCGTAGCGGGCCTGATCCCACGCCAGGATGGACAGAATCAGCAGACTATAGGCCAGCCCGTAGGAGTAAGGGGGGTCGCCCTCAGCCGCCAAACGGTGGGCCTGCCTGGCCGAAGCCTCGCTGCGCTGGGGATCGCTGTCGTGTAAGGACCAGGCGAGGTCGTTGAGCTGGTCAACGGCCTGCTGGCGCTCGTTCACGGGCTGGGGCGCGCTGTCAGGGAGCGTAGTGCCCGGAGTCATGATGTCCCTTCTCAGCTAATGCCTGCTTGCTATGCCCGTACCTCAGTTTGAATGGGCAATTGCATCAAGGTGTTTGAGAGTATAGTGCCATTCTGTAGGTTGGCAAGCCTGTACAGAGGTGCCAGGGCAATCGCCTCTGACATGTGCGCTGCTTTTCCTCACCCCCAAGCCTCGCTGCGCCTGGTTTGCCCCCCTCTCTGCAACGGAGTTCTGGGGCGGACAGGCATTGAGCGAACGTGAAAGCAGGCGAACGTCTCACGTCTAGCCTCACCCCCCAGCCCCCTCTCCACCACGTGGAGAGGGGGAGTCAGGCTGCCAGGAAGTCCCCTCTCCAGCCGAGCTAGAGAGGGGGACTTTGACCGGCTGGCACAGCACTCTCCCCTTCCCCTAGCTTGGCTGGGGGAAGGGGCCGGGGGATAGGGGCGTTCTCAAGACTTCCGAAGTGTGCGAAAACTTCGGAAGTCTGGTTGTGGGCCAGGGCGCAGCAGAGCAACGACCCTACGGGCGGGCTTAGGCGTTGACTGAGCGGGGGTGAGGTCAACGGCGGGTGCACGGTGGGTTCGAGACGATTGCCCTGAGCAGGGTAGCCACCGCAAACATGGTATAATGCGGGCACGGACGTGGCCCGGCTGGGCTGCGCATCTGTGGAGCAGGCGTGCGCACAGGGCAGCGCGCCCGTAGATTTGGGAGGCAGAAGATGGCTCTTCATCGTTTGGCGCACGTCGGCATCGTGTTAATCGCCCTGATCCTGGGCATCGCGCCGCTGACGGCGTTCGCCCAGGATTCTCTCAGCGAGCAGTATGTCTCGTCCTCTGGCAGCCTGAAGTTCTCCTATCCCGCCGGATGGATCGTGGTGGAGGATCAGGGCATGATCGTCCTCACCAACGACGAAGCGGCACTGGAAGAAGATACGGTGCCGTCAGGAGTGGTCGGTGTGGTGGTCATGGAGCCGGCGACCATTGGCATGATGGTCTACGACCTGACAGACACGAGTCCGGAGGGCGTTGTGACGGCTGTCGCTGAGTCGATCAGCTTCGGTGAGCTTGACGTGATACCCGTGCCGGAGAGCATTACCGCCGGGGATCGGCCCGCAGCGCGCGCTTCGCTGGGCCTGGACGTGGGCGACGTGTTGGTGATCGCCGTGGATGCCGGCGATGGTAACACATTGGCCCTGGTCGCTATTGCCGCTGCCGGAGAGATGGGGCAATTTGAAACGTACATCCTGGGCGTCGCCGCCACTGTCGAGTACACACCGGCCTGGCGCGCGACGCTGTACGGGCACGAGGACTGGGTGAACGACGTGGCCTTCAGCCCGGATGGGGCGCAGGTGGCCTCGGCCAGCGATGACGGGACGGTGCGCGTGTGGGATGCTGCCACCGGCGTGGAACTGCTGGCCATGCAACACCCGGACTACGTGAACAGCGTCGCCTACCATCCCGACGGAACGGTGCTGGCCTCGGCCTGCGATGACGGCCTCGTGCGCGTGTGGGACGTAGCCACTGGCGACGAGCAGCTGGCTATCGAGGCCCACGATGGCTATGTCTACAGCGTCGCCTTCAGCCCGGACGGGACTCGTCTCGCTTCCAGCAGCAGCGATACCCTGGTCAAAGTGTGGGACGCTGCCACCGGCGATCCCCTCGCGACGCTGGAGGGACACACGTCTACCGTGAGGGGCGTGGCCTTCAGCCCGGACGGGACGCTGATCGCCACTGCCGGCGATGACTCCAGCGCGCGCGTGTGGAACGCGGAGACCGGAGCAGAGGTGCTCAATATCGCGCACCCGGACTGGGTAAGCTCAGTGGCGTTTAGCCCGGACGGAATGCTGCTCGTCACCGGCAGCGACGACGGCCTTGTGCGCGTGTGGAAGGCGGCATCCGGCGAGTCGGTCGCCGAGCTATCCGGCCATACGGACTACGTGAACGATGTGGCTTTCAGCCCGGACGGGACGCTGATCGTCTCCGGCAGCGACGATTCCACGGTGCGCGTCTGGCAGGCGGACGGTGATGGCTCCTTTGCCGGGCTGGCGATGCTCTCCGGCCACACGGACTGGGTGAATGGCGTCGCCTTCAGCCCGGATGGGACGCTGATCGCTTCCGCGTCGGACGACGGGGCTGTGCTCCTCTGGGACGTGCCACGCTAGGCGGGCAAGGGGAGGGCTTCCGGGGGCGTATGGCGATACGCCCCACGCCTCACCCTCTCACTCCCCCTCTCCAGCCGAGCTAGAGAGGGGGACTTTGACCGGCTGGCACAGCACTCTC
>CAYNHD010000158.1:7515-8872 GCA_964396775.1 uncultured Thermoflexus sp.
GGGGGATAGGGGCGTTCTCAAGACTTCCGAAGTGTGCGAAAACTTCGGAAGTCTGTATTTCACCCCCTTGCCGCCGCCTGCCAGGTCGTCTACACTCGTTCTCATCGTCCCTGGCCGTGATGATGGACAGCCGTGACCCACCCTGATGCCCCCCACATTCCCGTGCTGCTGGACGCCGTGCTCGCCGCGCTGCGCGTCGCCGAGCGCCCGGCGGGACGCTTCGTGGACGGCACGGTGGGCGCGGGCGGGCACGCAGCGGCGATCCTGGCTGCCGCGCCGGACGCTCGCCTGCTGGGGCTGGATCGCGACCCGGCGGCGCTGGCCCTGGCGCGCGCGCGGCTGGCCCCCTTTGAGGGGCGGGCGACGCTGCACCACGCCAGCTACGAGCAGATCGGCGCGCTGGTTCCGGCCTGGCTGGGAGCGGTGGGCGGCGCGGGGCAGGGCGTGGACGGGATTCTGCTCGACCTCGGCCTGTCTTCGATGCAGGTGGACGACCCGGCGCGGGGCTTTGCCTTCATGAGCGAGGGGCCGCTCGACATGCGCTTCGACCCGTCGGGGGGCGGGCTGACCGCCGCCGATCTCGTCAACACGTGGGACGCTGAGGCGCTGGCCGAGGTGCTGTTCCGCTTCGGCGAGGAGCGCAACGCCCGGCGCATCGCCCGCGCCATTGCCGCCGCGCGCCCGCTGAGCAGCACCCGCCAGCTTGCCGAGGTCGTGGCCGGGGCGCAGCGCGGCCCGCGCGAGAAGATTCACCCGGCAACGCGCACCTTTCAGGCGCTGCGCATCGCCGTAAATGACGAGTTGGGCGCGGTCGAGCGCGCCCTGCCGGTCGCCATTGACCTGTTATGCCCCGGTGGGCGGCTGGCCGTGATGAGCTTTCACAGCCTGGAAGATCGCATCGTCAAGCAGACGTTCAAGACCGAGGCAACCGACTGTCTGTGCCCGCCTCGTCAGCCGGTCTGCACCTGCGGGCATGTGGCGCGCGTCCGGCTGGTCACGCGCAAGCCGCTGCGTCCCGCCGATGAGGAGATCGCCGCCAATCCGCGCAGCCGCAGCGCCCGTCTGCGCGTTGTGGAGCGGCTCGGAGGGGCGTCTGTGTCGGGGGGCGAGAGTCTCTGAACCGCAGAGACGCAGAGGACGCAGAGAAGAACATGGAGAAGAGTCCTGGCTTTTCTTTGCGCTCTCTGCGAGCGTGCGAAAGTTGCGAAAAATGGCAGCAGGCTCGTAGGGGCGTATCGCCATACGCCCCTACACGGGCAGACTTCCGAAGTCTTCGAAGACTTCGGAAGTCTAGTGCGGCAGAATGCCCCTCCCCCTGGCCCCCTCCCCGGCCAAGCCAGGGAGGGGGAAAACGCCC
>CAYNHD010000159.1:0-8842 GCA_964396775.1 uncultured Thermoflexus sp.
CGATGCGGTCATGACGGCCATGGCCAATGCACTGCTGCAGTACTCGACTGTGCGGCCCATGCTGCCCGAGTACCCGCTGATCTCCACCGAGATTCAGCTTATGACCGAGCGCGTGGTCTCCGGCGAGATGTCGCCTGAAGACGCGATGGACGCCTTTGCCGAGGCCGTGACCGAGATCGCGGGCGCGGACAACGTCAAGACGCTTGAGTAATTGCGGCGCTGCACTGCGCCAACGACATGGGGCCAGGCCGCGTGGCCTGGCCCCCAAGTCTTTTGGAGCGCAACGTGGAACGAAAGCACGCCATATTCCCGGCAAGAGTAGGGATTATCTTTCTGACGCCTACCATACTGTTTGTCGTCGTATTCTTGCTGTACCCGTTTGTGCGCGTGTTCCTGCTCAGCTTCACCAACCAGACTTTGCTAGGGACAACCGCGCCTAACCCGGAGTTCGTCGGCCTGGCCAACTACCAGCGCCTCTTCGACCCCGACCGCTGGATGCGCCTGGGCGAGTTTGGCAGCGCGCTGGAGATTACGGTGCAGTTCGTCGTGGGGTCGGCGCTGATCGGCCAGGCGGGGCTGGGCATGCTCATCGCCTGGGCCTTCTACCGCAAGCGCGGCGTGCTGCGCGAGGCTGTCTTCACGCTGGTCATCCTGGCCTGGATCATCCCCGAAACGGTGGTGGCCTTCACCTGGGTGGCCTTCCTCGACTGGGAGTTCGGCACGCTCAACAGCGTGCTCGACACAATAGGGCTGGGGCGGCCCGACTGGTTGTTCGACCGCCCGCTGCACTCCATTATCCTCTTCAACTCGTGGCGCGGGACAGCCTTTTCCATGCTGCTCTTTTCGGGCGCGCTGGAGACGATCCCGCCCTCCTATGTGGAGACGGCGGAGGTGGTGGGCGCGAACGCCTGGCAGAAGTTCCGCGACATCTTCTTCCCGCTGTTGCGCGGACACATCCTGACTGACCTGATCCTGATCACGCTGTGGACGTTCAACGTTTTCACGCCGTTCCTGCTGACGGGTGGCGGCCCGGCCAAGCGCACGGAGTTGGTGTCCATCTACACCTACCGCACGGCGTTTATGGGGCGGCATGAGTTTGGCAAAGGCAGCGCCATCGCCGTAGTGATGATGCTGATCAACCTGACGCTGGCCCTGATTTACCTGGCGTCCATCCGCCGCCGGAGGGTGACATGAACACTTTCCTGGCGCGCTCCTGGCTGGCGCGAGTGCTGCTGTTTGTCTTCGCGGTGGTCATCGCGGCGTTCTTCGTCACGCCATTGCTGTGGCTGATCACCGCCCCCTTCAACACACAGGCGAACCTGGCGGTGACCATCCCCTCCAACCCCTCGCTGGCGAACTTCGAGGCGGTCTACAACAACAAGTTCGCCATGCGCGCGCTGTTCCAGAACAACCTGATCATCGGCGGCGGGGTGATGGTGCTGGTGGCGGGTGTGGCGACGATGGCCTCCTACGGCCTGTCGCGCACGCACGTGCCGGGACGCGATGTGCTGGTCTACGTGCTGATCCTGTTTTCGTCGGTGGTCAGCGGCACGGCGGCGATGGTGCCCATCTTCCTGCTCGTGTTCCGGCTGGGGCTGATTGACACCTACGCGGGCGTCATCCTGGTGATGACCGGCGGGCTGCTGCCGTCGGCGATCTTCATCATGCGCGACTTCATTGACTCGATCCCGCGTTCGTATGAAGAGGCGGCCCTGGTCTGCGGGGCGTCGTCGCTGCGCGTCTTCCGCGACGTGGCCCTGCCCATGGTGCGGCCCGGCGTGGTGGTGGTGGCTATCTGGGCGTTTGTCAACGCCTGGGGCGCGTTCCTCATCCCGTCGGTACTGCTGCGCAGCCCGGATCGTATGCCGGCGTCCATCGCCTCCTACTCGTTCTATACGGAGGCCGGCACACCCAACCTGACGCTGCTCTCGGCCTATGCCTTCCTGTACACGATCCCGGTGCTGGTGCTGTACCTGATCGTCAACTGGCGTTTTGGCTTCCGCTTCTTCGGCGGTATCAAGAGCTAACTCTCAGCTACGGACAAACAACACGATGACGCAGATTACCTTTGAGCATGTCGTCAAGCGTTTTGGCAGCGTGACTGCCGTCAACGACGTGACGCTGACCGTCGGCGACGGCGAGTTCGTGGCCCTGCTCGGCCCTTCCGGCTGCGGCAAGACGACCACGCTGCGCCTGATCGCCGGGCTGGAATTCGCCGACGAAGGGCGCATCCTGATCGGCGAGCGCGACGTGACGCGGCTGCCGCCGCGCGCCCGCGATGTGGCCATGGTCTTCCAAGACTACGCGCTCTACCCGCACATGACCATCCTGGAGAACATCGGTTACCCGCTCAAGGTGCGCGGCGTGGGCAAGCAGGAGCGCACCGAGCGCGTGACAGAGGTCGCCCAGCAGCTTCAGATCGGCGATCTGCTCGACCGCCGCCCTGGGCAGATCTCCGGCGGGCAGCAGCAGCGCGCGTCGGTGGCGCGGGCAGTGGTTCACCAGGCGCTGTGCTTCCTCTTCGATGAGCCGCTGAGCAACCTCGACGCGCAGCTTCGGCTGGAGGCGCGCGCCTTCCTCAAGCACCTGCAGCACGAACTGGGCGTGACGACCGTCTACGTGACGCATGATCAGGCCGAAGCGATGGCCCTAGCGGATCGCATCGTGGTCATGAACTTCGGGCGCGTCATGCAGATTGGCGCGCCGTTGGAGGTCTACCGCCGCCCGGCCAACACCTTCGTCGCCTCGTTCATCGGCAGCCCGCCCATGAACCTGCTGGCGGGCACGGTAGACTTGGGGCGTGGCACGTTCCGGCTGAATGGGGAAACGCCGGCGATTGACATGGGTGCCCTGTTCAGGCGGCTGAACGGCAAGCTGACCGACGGGCAGACGATCACCCTGGGCGTCCGCCCCGAACACCTGACGCCGCAGGTTGAACCGTCGCCCGGCGCGATCCCGGCGCAGGTCTACGCCGTGCAGCCGATGGGCGGCGAAGTGCTCATCGTCGTGCGCGTGGCCGGCAAGCTGGTCTCTGTGCGCCTGTTCCGCGACGAGCCGCCGGACTTGCCGCCCGAAGTCTGGCTGGTGCCCGATCTGAACGTGAGCTTTGCCTACGGCGCGGACGGCAACCTGCTGCAATGAGTGCTCTCGCCGCGTCCACTGAGCGCGTGCTGGAAGGGCACGTTACGCCGGCGCAGGAGGGCAGCTTCCTCACTCTGCCGTTCGAGATGCCGGCGGGCACGGGACGGCTCGATGTGCGCTACGAGTACAGCGACGCTATCGGCTCTGACCCGCACCTGACCGGCGGCAACACGGTGGACATCGGGCTGTTCGACGGGCGCGGCATCACCTTCATGGAGGCGGGCTTTCGCGGCTGGAGCGGCAGCGCCCGCCGCGAGTTCTTTGTGACGCCGGCGGCGGCGACGCCCGGCTACCTGCCCGGCCCGCTGACTCCGGGCACCTGGCACATCTTCCTGGGGCTGTACAAAGTCGCGCCGCGCGGCTGCGATTACCGGGTGACGCTGCGCTTCAGTCCGGCGGAGGGCGCGGACGATTCCCCGCCTCCCATCATGCTCCCCCTGCGCCGGGACGCGCCGGGCTTCGCCCCCAGGCCGGACGGCTGGTATCGCGGCGAGCTACACTGCCACACCTACCACAGCGACGGCGATTCCTCGCCCGGTGAGGTGATCGCGGCGGCGCGCGCCCTGGGCCTGGACTTCCTGGCGATCACCGATCACAACACGCTCAGCCACCTGATCGAGCTGGCCGCACTGGACACGCCCAATCTGATCCTCATCCCCGGCTTCGAGGTAACAACATACAAGGGCCACTGGAACGTGTGGGGCGACCGCGGCTGGATTGACTTCCGCACGCTGACGCCGGAACTGCTGGCTGAAGCGATCCGGGCGGCGCGGGCGCGCGGCTACCTGACCTCGTGCAACCACCCGCGCCCCTACGGGCCGCCCTGGGAGTTCGCCGAAGTGACCGGCTGGCACTGCCTGGAAGTGTGGAACGGCCCCTGGAGGTTGTTCAACGCCGTCTCGCTGGCCTATTACGAGCGGCGCTTGAACGCAGGCGAGCGGCTGGTGGCCGTCGGCGGCAGCGATGCGCATCGCTTGCGGAGCGGGGCGGACGAAGTGGCCCGCGTGGGCACGCCGACGACCTGGATTTACTGCCCCGGCCTGCCGAGCGCTGCGGCGTTGCTGGACGCGCTGCGCGCCGGGCACGCTTTCGTCAGCGAGGGGGCGGACGGGCCGCGCCTGACGATGCGCGCTGGCCCGGCGATGATGGGCGATGTCGTCGCGCGCCCGCCGGACAACCGCCTGCCACTGACTGTGCACGCAGCGGGCGGGGCCGGGTTAATTCTGGAACTGCACGGCGCGCCCGGCCTGCTTGCCCGCTACCCCATCGCTGGCGAGGATGCGGCTATCGAGGCGACGCTGGACGTGTCTGGCACGGCGTATGTACGCGCGCAACTTGTCAGCGGCGAGGACAGCGACCTGCTGCGCGCGCTGACGAATCCGATTTATCTGGGGTGAAGGTGGTTTTTGGCAATTGGTTTTTGGTTCTTGGTGATTGGTTTGTGGGGAAGGGTGTGCTGTGATCCATCTGTTCAACCAACCACTAACAACCAATAACCAATAACCAATAACCCTCTACAAGGTGAGTGAGCTATGGCCGCACCCGTTTATGAACTGACCGTCGTCTCGCACACGCACTGGGACCGCGAATGGTACCGCACGTTCCAGGACTTCCGGCTGAGCCTGGTGCGCTTGATTGACGACTTGCTCGACATCCTGGACGGCGACCCGGCCTTCCGCAGCTTCATGCTCGACGGGCAGACGATCATCCTGGAAGACTACTTGGCGCTGCGCCCGGAGCGCGAAGCCGACTTGCGCCGCCATATCCAGTCCGGGCGGCTGGTCATCGGCCCCTGGCACATTCTGCCCGACGAGTTCCTGGTGGGGCCGGAGTCCACCGTGCGCAACCTGATGTTGGGCGCGGCGATCTGCGCCCGCTTCGGCGAGCGGATGCCGGTCGGCTACACGCCCGACCCCTTCGGGCACATCAGCCAGCTTCCGCAGATTCTGGCGGGCGCCGGCGTGGAGACGGCCATGTTCCGGCGCGGGCTGGCGGAGGAGCCGCTTGAACTGTGGTGGGAAGCGCCGGACGGCACGCGCGTGCTGACCCTCTACCTGCGCGAGGGCTACGGCAACCTGGAATGGGCGCCCACCGATCCCACCGTCTTCACGCGCACGGTCGAGCGGCAGATCGCGCTGCTGGGGCCGCACACGCGCTCGAATAGCCTGCTGCTGCTCAACGGGACGGATCACCAGCCGCCCCAGCCGGAGATTCCCGCCCTGATTGACGCGGCGAACGCCGCCCTGCAGGGGCGGGCGCGGCTGGCGCACGGCACCATCCCCGCTTACGTGCAGGCGGTGCGCACGGCCCTGGGGCCTGACCCCGATTTGCCTGTCGTGCGCGGCGAACTGCGCTCCCCGCGCCGCCATCACCTGCTGCCGGGCGTGCTCTCGACGCGCATGTGGATCAAACAGCGCAACCAGGCGTGCGAGACGCTGCTGGAGCGTTACGCCGAGCCGCTGGCGGCGCTGGGGACGCTGTGGGGTGCGCCGAGCCGCCAGGGAGACCTGTGGCAAAGCTGGCGCTATCTCATCGAAAACCACCCGCACGACTCGATCTGCGGCTGCTCGATTGACCAGGTGCACGACGAGATGCGCACCCGCTTCGACTGGAGCGCGCAGATCGCCGGGCGGCTGGCGGACGAGGGGCTGCGCGATCTGGCCGCTCACCTGGACATGGCGGCGCTGCCCGTTCCGCCGGTGCCGAATGTCCCCAGCGTTCCGCCCGATTACGAAGTCACGGCGCAGCCCGCAGACCTGGCGCTGGTCGTTTTCAATCCGGTGCCAGGCGCGGCGGTGGGGCGCGTCGAGGTGGAGGTGCCCTGGCTGGGGCCGGAACAGCATTACGTGCTGGGCGATGATCGCGGCGAGCCGCTGCCTGTCGCCTGGACGAAGGGCCGCGAGGAAGTGCTGGAGTCGCGCTGGCTGGCGGGCGACGATCTGCTTGCGTTCCTGGACCAGCTTGAGATCGGCATCTACCTCAACCGCCTGATCCGCGACGCCCACGTATGGCTGAGCGGCGGCGAGCCGCGCCTGGAGCTGATCCTCACCGAGCAGCATCCGCGCGACGTGATCGGCCTGGCGCGGCTGGCGCACACGCTGCGCGAGCATCCCGCGCTGCGGGCGGCCCCGCGCTGCCACCTGACCGTGCGCTTCGGGCGTCCGCACCGACTGGCCTTTGAGGCGCGCGACGTGCCTGGCGTCGGCTGGCGGAGCTACCGGCTGCGGACCGCGCCGGGGCCGGTTGAGGAGCGTCCCGCGATAGCGACGCGCGAAACGGCCATCGAGAACGCCTGGCTGCGCGTAGAGGCCGACCCGCTTACGGGCCGCCTGAGCGTGCTCGACAAGGCGACCGGGCGCGTCCTGCGCGACCTGAACGGGTTTGAGGACGGCGGCGACCGCGGCGACGAGTACAACTACTGCCCGCCGGAGCAGGATCGGGTGGTGCGGACGCCCGCCGCCCCGCCGCTGATCGAGCGCGTGGACGCCGGCCCGCTGGGGCAAACGCTGCGCGTCACCCTGGCGCTCGATCTGCCGGCGCGCCTGGCTCCGGCGCGCGACGCGCGGGCCGCGGAGACGGTGCGCGTGCCGGTGACGACGACGGCGACGCTGCTGCCGCACAGCCGCCGCGTGGATATTCACACGGCGCTGGACAACCGGGCCGAAGATCACCGGCTGCGCGCCCTGTTCCCCAGCGGCGTGCGCAGCGAGCGGGCCATCGCCGACGCGCACTTCGACCGCATCGCCCGCGCGCCCCAGCAGCACGGCGACACGTCGGGCTGGGTCGAGCAGCCGCAGCCGACCGCGCCGCAGCGCGGCTTCGTGGCCGTCGAAGCGGGCGGGCAGGGGTTGCTCGTGGCCGTGCGCGGCCTGCCGGAGTACGAGTTGATCCCCGCCGAGGAGGGGGCGACGCTGGCCGTGACCCTGCTGCGTTGCGTGGGCTGGCTGTCACGCGGCGACCTGGCCTGCCGCGCGGGACACGCCGGGCCGGAGATGGCCACGCCAGGTGGACAGTGCCCCGGCCCTGCCGCGTTCGACTACAGCGTAATTCCTTTCGGCGGCGCGTTCGACCTGGACGCGGCGGCGCAGGAGGCGTATGCCTTTGGCGCGCCGCTGCGCGCGGCGGTTGCGCCGCTGGCCGGGGGGCCGCTGCCTGCCACGCAGACGGCGGTCGCGCTGGAACCGGCGGCACTGGTGCTCACCGCCATCAAGCCCGCCGAGTCCGGTCAGGGCTTGATCGTGCGCTTCTACAACAGCAGCGAGACGGCAATGGGAAGCCGGGTGCGCTTTGGCTTCCCCGTGCGGGAGGTCGTCCCGGCGAATCTGCTCGAAGCGCCCATTGGCCCGCCGCTGGCCCAGGGAGAGGATGGCGCGTTCGCCCTGACGGTGCCCGCCAAGCGCATCGTCACCCTGGCGGTGACGCCCGCGCCGCTCGCCTGACCGCTGCGGGCGCACGGGCGCATCTCCACAGCCACGAATCGGGCGGCCTGGGGACGGGCCGCCCGTCTCTTTTTCTGCAGGGGAAGGTTGAAGCTACTCGCTGAACGTCTCCCCTCTTTATCTCCCCTGCAGCCAGGCTAGAGGGGGGACACCGGCTCGCCGCTCTCCCCGTCCCCAAGCCTGGCTGGGGGAAGATGCCGGGGAATAGGGGCCTACCAGCGTTGGCAGACGAGGCCTGTTTATCCGATAATCCAGGATGGTTCAGCGCGCGACACCGCCCGTTCATGGGCCGGTCATCCTCGCGCGGGTCATGTTTCTCCTTTCTCACGCACACAAGGAATGACAGGTCATGGTGGGAGCAACCGATCAACCGTATGCGAAGCTGCGCCGCTTCAATGCCCTGATGGGCGTCTTTCACTTCGTGCAGGGCGTGCTGATGCTCGCCCTCAGCAACGATTTCACCGTCCCGATCAACACCTCCTTTCTCAAGTACGACGAGGCGACCGAAAGCCTGGTCTCCAACCCGCAGACCGCGTTCGAGCTACCGTTGGGGCCGGTCATCGCATCGTTCCTGTTCATGTCGGCGCTGGCCCATTTCCTGGTCGCCGCGCCGGGCACCAATGGGTGGTACGTGCGCAACCTGAAGAAGGGCGTCAACTACGCCCGCTGGATCGAGTACTCATTCAGTTCCTCGGTCATGATCGTGGCCATTGCGACGCTGTTCGGCATGTACGACATCGCCGGGCTGCTCGTCCTCTTCGCCCTGAACGCGGCGATGATCCTCTTCGGCTGGATGATGGAACTGCACAACCAGACCACCCCCAAGACGGACTGGACGGCGTTCATCTTCGGGTCGCTGGCAGGGATCGTGCCCTGGATCGCGGTGGGCATCTACTTCGTCGGCTCGGTCACCAGCGGCGAGAACGTGCCGAACTTCGTCTACGCGATCTACATCTCGCTGTTCATTTTCTTCAACATCTTCGCCGTGAACATGGTGCTGCAATATAAGAAGGTGGGGCGCTGGCAGGACTATCTCTACGGCGAGCGGACGTATATCGTGCTCAGTCTGGTGGCCAAGTCGCTGCTGGCCTGGCAGGTCTTTTTCGGGACGTTGCAGCCCGGCTAGAGCGTGTTATGCACTTTCAGCCCCCCTATCTTCCGGCCCCTTTCCCCGCCAGCGGCTCAGGGTAGCTCCTGGCTTTACCTCGCCCCCGTCTCGGCGCTGGCGCGCCTCGCCTCCCCTTCTCCGTCAACGGAGAGGG
>CAYNHD010000160.1:0-4423 GCA_964396775.1 uncultured Thermoflexus sp.
CAGGCGAATGTCTCATCTCTAGCCTCACCCCCCGGCCCCCTCTCCACGTCGTGGAGAGGGGGAGTCAGAGGCCTTTCGAGAGGTATCTTTACCCCCATTCCCGGCCCCTCCCCCACAAGCGAGGGAAGGGAGAAAGGACTGCTCTTGAAGTCCCTCCCCGCCCGCGGGGAGGGATTTAGGGTGGGGTTGCAGGCCTTTTCAAACGGTCTCTCAGACTGCCAGGAAGTCCCCTCTCCACAACGTGGGGAGGGAATTCAGGGGTGAGGCTAATATCACGCACAGAATCACTCCGCCCATCCCAATGAGTCTCTCCTGCCTGTCCGCCCCTGAATCGCGTCAGAGGGGAGGCGGCGAGGCGCGCCAGCGCAGAATCAGACTTCCGAAGTTTCGAAAACTTCGGAAGTCTGGTTGCGGGCTGGGCGCAGTAGAGCAGCGCCCCTCCCGTCTGACGGCTTTTGCGCGCATTGCTCAATTTGCCCCCAACGCCCGGCGTGATATACACTCTCCACTATGAACATCCATACCAAATTCAAACCTTTCGGGTTGATCGCCCTGCTGCTGACTGGCCTGATCCTGCTGGCGGCCTGCGCCGAGCAGCAGAGCATCGCTGTCTACGTCACACCGACTCCGGTTCCGTCTGCCACGCCCGATGACCCGCCCACCCCTGCGCAGATCGCCGCCCAGCCGACGACCGATCCGGCGATCACGCCGCTACCCACGCCATTGCCGCCGCCGCCGGGCGTCACCTTCGGACCGATCACCGGGCCGCAGTACACGCCGGAGCCGCTGCACACCGCCCTGCCGCCAACGGTGAGCGTTCAGCCATGTCGGGCGCGTGTGGTCGTGGCGGGGGCCAACCTTTACACGGCCCCCGACTTCAACGCGCCCGTCACCCGCCCGGCAGTGGAGCGCGAACTGCTGACAGTCAGCCAGTTCACAGGGGACGCGACAGGCAACCCCTGGGCCAGCACGCCGGACGGCTGGTTGCCGCTCAGCGCGGAGGGGCGGGCGCTGGCGGAAGTGGCTGACGTGCGCGCCTGCGAGATTCTGCGCGGGCGCGAGCCGAACACCACGCTGCTGGGGCTGCACATCCTCAACGAGCGCAGCCAGGATGAGATTCTCACCTTCGTGCAGCGCATGAAGGACGCGGGCTACCCCGTTGGCACGCTCAAGGGGCTGAACGGCTCCGAGCAGACGCTCACTCAGGCGAAGGCTATCTCGCCGGAGACGGTGATCGTCTACCGCTCCATTCTCACGCCGGACGGCATGGGCGACTGCCCTGCCGACATCCGCCAGGAACCAGACCCGGCAGCGACCGCCCGGCGCTGGCTGGACGGCCTCAAGCCGTACTGGGATCAGGTGAACGCCGACTACTACGAGTTCATGAACGAGTGCCCGGCGTCACTGCGCTGGATCGCCGAGTTCTCCATTGAAGCGATGAGGATCGCCAACGAGCAGGGGCGCTGTCTGCTGCTGTTCTCGTTCCCCGGTGGCAACCCCGATATGCAGGTCTTCAACGACCTGCTGCCCGCCTACCAGTACGCGGTAGACAACCCGTGCGCGCCGGGGCGCACGCACGGCATTGCCCTGCACGCTTATAGCCTGGAAGACACGCGCCTGACCTCCGAATCGGACGTGTGGATCGCGCTGCGCCACCGTGTGCTGCACGAGCGGTTGCTGCTGGCCCTGCCGGAGGCCGCGAACCTGCCAGTCTACATCACCGAGATGGGCATCGGCGGGGGGACGTTCATCCCACCCTGCGAGGTGATCATCCGCGACGCCCTGCAATACACCTACCAGCTTGAGGAAGACCCGTATGTGAAGGGCTTCCACCTGTGGAATGTCGGTTCCGGCGCGCAGTGGTACGACATCACCCCGTGCCTGCCCGACCTGACCGACGCCTTGATTCGTTACTACACATTCAAGCCATGACGGGCTGACTCCTGGCTGGCGATGCTGGTGCTTCAGGGGCCGTTTGAAAAGGCCTGCAACCCTACCCTAAATCCCTCCCCGAAGGCGGGGAGGGACTTCAAGAGCAGTCCTTTCTCCCTTCCCTCGCTTGCGGGGGAAGGGCCGGGGAGGGGGTAAAGATACCTCTCAAATAGCCTCTCAGGGGCGCAGGTGATACGCCCCTACAACGGGCACAGCAGAGCAGCGCCCCTACTGCCTGACAGACTTTGCACGCACCCCGCTGCCGCCCCCGCCAATTCGCCGCCGTGCCCAACGCGCGGTAGACTTGGGCGCACCATAGACCACTTCAAGACGGTGGGCGCATGAGGTGTTGCCGCGCCTGTGTCGCTCTGAGAAACTGGTTGATCAACGCTAATGCCAAGTTCGCCCTACGTGACAGATACCATCAGCGCCGCACACAACCTGACCATCGAAATCGGCCCCGAAATCTGGCGGCTGGTCAACGGCATCCCCCCCCCCAGCGAGGAATCGGGCACGCTCCCGGCACTGGTCGAAGTGCGCCCGGACGGCCTGACCTATGCACCGGCCTTCGCCCGCGCTCGCCAACTCCCGCCGCAGGGATGGCTGGCCCCTTCAGGAGTCGCGCGCGTGGTTGTCGGCTGGGCACCGGAGTATCAAAGCTGGCACCTGGGGCTGTTGCTCGCTGAGTCCGCCCAGGACGCGGGGGGGCTGCGCTGGTGCGGGCTGGTCAGCTGGCCCCAGGGCGAAGCAGCGGAGCACGAGGGGGACGCCCGTCACGCAGCCCAGGCGTTGGCCCGGCTGCTAGACCGCCCGCTGCACGTCGTCGCACCGCCCAGGCCGGCGCCGGCTGCGGCTACGCGCCCCCTGGTCGTGGCGGCTCCCGTGGCCCCGCCCGCGCCCGCTGAAGCGCCGCTGCGCGAGCCGCCGCTCACCTTCGAGGCGTGGGCGTTCGTCGCCCGGCGGACGCGCTGGGTCTGGAAACGGCGGGCGCATTGGGTGGTGGGCAATCTGCTGCGCGTGGTGAGTCTGGTGGTACTGGCGGTCGTCTTCGCCCTGCTGGGGGTCGGCATGCTGAACAGCGGACTGGCCGAGGTGGACCCATCCTGGCTGCCCGAGCTGGGGCTGCTGGTGGCGGCGGCCCTGCTGGTGGCGGCGCTGCGCGCGTTGTGGTGCGCGATCACCACGACGGACGTGGTGCTGGATGTCAGGCGGCGCGAGGTGCGAGCGAGCAGCCGGTTTACAGGCAGCACGCGCTGGCGCTTGCCGTTCGAGCGCGTGGGCTATGTCTTGCTGAGCCAGACGGTTCCCCGTCCCCAGGGACGCAAGGGCAAGGACGGGCCGATGCGCGTGGCTCAGGAGGTGTGGGTGCATCTCGCCGAGGGCGACCGCTTCTGGCAGGTGGTGGAGTTGGGCCGCGTCGAGGGCGTCTCCTGGCAGTGGGACGCGGCGCGCGCGGCGCTTAAGCAGCCCGGACGCCGCCGCATCCGGCTGGCCGATCTCGACAGTCCGGCGCATCACGCCGTGCTGCATATGGCGCGCGTTCTGGAAACAGACGCCTGGCTGGATGTGCGCAAGTGAGGGCAAGATCACCATCCGCGCCGAGCGGGGGTGAGGTCGCGTAAGGGCGGCTCTCTGCTCCGCTCTGGGGCGCAGCAGAGCAGCGCCCCTACCGCCTGAAGGGTTTTGCACGCACCCCTGATTGGCACCCGCTCACCGCGCGTGCTACCATTCGACTCAACGTGCCGCTGGCGGACGAGAGACGGCGATGTTTGGCATCTTATCGGGGCCTCTGGACAGCCGGCAGACCACTCGCCTGGTGTTGCTGGCCATCATCTTGCTGACCGTGCCGTGTTACTGCCTGGGCGCGGTGCTGCTGGCCTATGCTCCGGCGGACAAGGGCAGGACAGCCGTCCCGACCGATCCCACGCTGGGCGGGGCAACGGCCTCTCCCGGCATCCCGACTTACACGCCCTTCCTCACAGCGACCTACACGCCCTACCGGCAGCCGCTCCAGCCGACGCCGCCCCAGCTTTACCTGCCGACGAATACGCCGTTTATAATGCCCGCCACCTGGACGCCCATCCCCACCTGGACGTTCATCCCAACGATCACCCCTGCACCCACGCTGACGCTGCCGCCGCCGACCGTCGCGCCGACGATCACGCCGCTGCCCACCGACACAGCGGTGCCGACTGACGTTCCGCCGCCGCCGCCGACTGAAGTGCCTCCGGCGACGGAAGCGCCGCCGCCATCGCCCACCCAGGAAAGTCTGGGAGGGAACTGATGCGCCCCGTTACCCACCATAGGAAGCACAGGAGCCGATGCCACTAGACCTCCAGGAACACTTGCGGGCGCTGTGTGCCGCGCCCGCGCCATCCGGCCACGAGGGGCCGGTTCGCGCCGTGATCCAGGATGCCTGGGCCGGGCGTGCCGACGACCTGCGCACCGACGCCATCGGCAACCTGATCGCAGTCAAGCGGGGCAGCGGGCC
>CAYNHD010000160.1:4523-8832 GCA_964396775.1 uncultured Thermoflexus sp.
ACCTGTGGGTGGACGTGGGCCTGCCCCCCGATGAAGTCAGCGCGCTGGTGCGTGTGGGCGACATCATCACGGTAGATGCGCCCGCCGTCCCGCTCAAAGGCGATCATCTGGCCGCCAAGTCGCTCGACAACCGTCTGGCCGTCGCTGTGGTGACGCTCTGCCTGGACGAGCTAACTCGCCGCGATCACGCCTGGGACGTGGCAGGCGTGGCGGCGGTGCAGGAGGAAGTGGGCAGCTACGGCGCGCTGACCGCTGCTTACCAGATCGCGCCGGACATCGCCATCGCCATTGACGGCTCGTGGGGCGTGCAGAAGGGCGTTGGCGACGACGAGGGCTTCCCCCTGGGCGAAGGGCCGACCATTGGCCGAGGCCCCAACTTTCACCCGCTGCTGGTCAAGGCCCTGCACGCCGCCGCTAACGGCCTGGAGATCGAGGTGCAGATCGAGGCTATTCCCGGTCACAGCGGCACCGACGCGTGGCATATTCAGGTCAGCCGCGAAGGGATTCCCACCGGGCTGATCGGCGTGCCCATGCGCAACATGCACACGCCTGCCGAAGTCGTCAACCTGCGCGACGTGACGCGCGCCGGGCGGCTGCTGGCGGCCTTCATCGCCGGGCTGACGCCGGACTTCCTGGACTCCCTTGCCTGGCCCGAAGGGGCTACCCTGAAGGAGCGTGGCGCATGATGGACGTGCTGCGCGAGCTATCCGAGGCGGTCGGCATCTCCGGGGACGAGGGCGAGGTCCGTGCGCTGGTGCTCAAGCACCTTCAGGGCCACGTCGAGGACGTGCACATTGACGCGCTGGGCAGCGTGCTCGCCGTCAAGCGCGGCACCGGCGCGACCAGGCTGCGCGTCATAGCCGCCGCGCACATGGACGAAGTGGGTATGATGGTCATGGGCTTCGACTCCGACGGGACCATCCGCTTCAGCGCGGTCGGCGGGCTGGATGCGCGCATCCTGCCAGGGACGCGCGTGCTCGTCGGCCCGGACAAGATTCCGGGCGTCATCGGCTGGCCGCCGCTGCACCTCAACAAGAGCCAGGAGACGGTGCCCATTGACCGGCTGCGCATTGACATCGGCCTGACCAGCCGCGAAGCCGCCCAGAAAGCCCTAAAGCCTGGCGATTCCGTCGCCTTCGCCAGCACGTTCGAGGTGCTGGGGCCGACCGTGCGCGGCAAGGCGCTCGACGACCGCGCCGGCTGCGCCTCGCTGATCCGGCTGGTGCAGGGCGATCCGTTCCCCTTCGACCTGCACGTGGCCTTCACCGTGCAGGAGGAGGTTGGGCTGCGCGGGGCGCAGGCCGCCGCCGGACGCATCCGGCCCGACGCAGCCTTCGTGCTGGAGACGACCGCCTGCCACGACCTGCCGCAAGACCCCGACGAGCCGGACCAGACGACGATCACCCGGCTGGGCGGCGGCCCGGCGATCACCGTGGTGGATCGCTCGATGGTCAGCGACCCACGCCTGGTGCGCCACCTGGCTCGCGCCGCTGAGAAGGCGGGCATTCCGCATCAGTTCCGCTCGCCGCAGCACGCCGGCGGCACCGACGCGGGAGCCATTCACCGGACGGGCACGGGTGTGCCGAGCGCGGTCGTGGCCAACCCCTGCCGCTACATTCACGGGCCGTATGCGATCATGAGCATCGCCGACTGGGAGTACCAGGCGGCCCTGCTGCGCGCGGCGTGGAACACATTGGATGAGGACGTGCTGGCCCGTCCCTGAGCGAACGGGACAGGTGAGGTTTGCGAGGAATTGTCATGAGCAAGGTTGAAGCGCCTATCTACCAAGTCAAGATCACGTTACGCGACAGCAAGCCCCCCATCTGGCGGCGGCTGCTCGTGCCCGGCGACATCACCCTGGGTGAGCTGCATGATGTCATCCAGGCTGTGATGGGTTGGGATAACAGTCACCTTCACCAGTTTGTCGTCTCAGATCAGTATTACAGCGACCCCTTCTTCGGGCTGGATGAGTACGCAGGCAATGTGAAGGACGAGAACCGCGCCATCCTCAGCCGTATCGTCCCCGGCGAGAAGTTCAAGTTTATGTATGAGTATGACTTCGGCGATAGCTGGGAGCATATCATCCTGGTCGAGAAGATTCTGCCGCCCGATCCCCAGCGAAAGTTGCCCGTATGCATCACAGGCAAACGCGCCTGCCCGCCGGAGGATATCGGCGGCGTCTGGGGCTACGACACTTTCGTGGAAGCGGTCAACAACCCTGAACACCCTGACCACGAGTTGTACAGTGAGTGGTTTGAAGACGGATGGGATCCGGAGGCATTCGATCTGGACGCCATCAACCGGGCACTTGGCGCCACCCCATGAGGCGTGACCTCGCTCAAGCAGCTACCAGCACCCTACACCCAATCAAGGATGAGCACCTGTGGACGCATTGATCAAGACACTCGCCGAAGCCTGGGGGCCGCCCGGCTATGAGCACCACATCCGCGACCTGATCCGCGCCGAAGTCGCCGACGCCGCCGACGAGATCACCGTGGACGCGCTCGGCAACCTGATCTGCCGCGTGGGGAATGGCCCCCGGCGCGTGCTGGTCGCCGCGCATATGGACGAGATCGGCCTGATCGTCAGCCACATAGACCGCCAGGGCTATGCGCGCTTCGCCAACATCGGGGCGCTCTTCCCGGCGACGCTGCTCGGCGCGCGCGTGCGCTTCGAGAACGGGACCATCGGCACCATCGGCGTCGAGCACCAGTTCAGCAAGCGCCGCGATCTGCCCGACCTGACCGGGTTCTACCTGGACATCAGCACCGGCGCGGACAGCAACGCGCCCGTCGGCGTGGGCGACCCTGGCGCGTTTGTGGGCGAGGTCATGCGGCGCGGCGAGCGCATCATCGGCAAGAGCCTCGACAACCGGCTGGGCTGCGCCGTGCAGATCGAGGCGCTGCGCCGCGTCAGGCAGGCGGGGACGCCGCACAGCGTCTATTTCGTTTTCAGCGTGCAGGAGGAAGTCGGCGCGCGCGGGGCGGGGCCGGCGGCCTACGGCGTGGAGCCGCACCTGGCGCTGGTCGTGGACGTGACCCCCTGCGGCGACCAGCCACACGGCAAGGAGATGGCCATCCGGCTGGGCGGCGGCCCGGCCATCAAGATGCGCGACGAGGGGCTGATCGTGCCGCCGGCGGTGCGCGACCTGCTCATCGCGCGCGCCGAGGAAGCGGGCATCCCCTACCAGCTCGAAGTGCTGACCGGCGGCGGCTCGGACGGGCGCACAATTCAGGCGGCGCGGGCGGGCGTCCCCACCGGGGCGATCTCGCTGCCGCTGCGCTACGTGCACACGCCCAGCGAGACGGCGGACATGGGCGACGTGCGCGCGGCGGTGGGTTTGCTGGCGGCGGTGCTGGTGGGGGAGGTTGCGCTATAATACCTGAAATCCGTTGAGTCCCGGAGTTGGGTATGGTGCCGCCTGTTCAGCAATCATTATTCGTAACCCGACAGGCCAGGCAATACAATGTTCCATTTCCCTCCACCCGCTATCAGGGGAGCAAGCTCAAGCTGGTGGAGTGGATATGGGCGAACGTTGAGGACCTGGAGTTCGATACTGTCTTAGATCTGTTTGGCGGGACAGGCTGTGTCAGCCACTTATTCAAAACGGCTGGTAAGCGCGTCATCTACAACGATATTCTGCGGTTCAACTGGACTATTGGTCTGGCCCTAATCGAAAACAGGGATGTGCGCTTAGCGCCAGCGGATATCGAACTGGTGCTTGAGCGACATCCCGGCATCAACTACCCCGATTTCATCCAGCGAACGTTCAGCGGCATCTACTTTACTGACAGCGAGAACGCCTGGCTGGATCGCGTTGTTTACAATATAGACCATCTGTTGACCGATCCATTCAAGCAGGCTTTGGCGCGCTTTGCGGTGTATCAGGCCTGTATCGCCAAGCGTCCCTACAACCTCTTTCATCGCGCTAACCTGTACATGCGCCAGGCCAGAGTCCAGCGATCCTTTGGCAATAAGACGACATGGGATACACCTTTTGAAGTCCATTTTCGCGCTTTTGCCACCGAAGCTAACGCAGCCGTGTTTGACAACGCGCGCAGCAATCGGGCTATTTGTGGCGATGCGCTCGAAGCACCTGTTGACGTTGATCTGGTTTATATTGACCCACCCTATGTGAACCACAGAGGCGTAGGGGTGGACTATCTAGACTTTTACCATTTTCTCGAAGGGCTTACGAGGTATGATGAGTGGCAACAGTGCATTGACTACAGCACCAAGCACCGGCGGTTGCAGCGTTTGGAGTCACCCTGGACCAGACCCGGCACCATCCTGGCGGCTTTTGAAGCAG
>CAYNHD010000161.1:0-3985 GCA_964396775.1 uncultured Thermoflexus sp.
CTGCATGAAATGCTTGTACTCGCCGCGCGCCGCGCTGACCGGGTCCCAGGCGATGGTGTGTAGCTCGGCGTCCACCGGCTCGCCGTCGAGCGTCTGCACATGGTAGGCGTCGCGGGTGATGGTCGCCATCTGGCGGCTTTCGAGGAAGATCATGCGGCGCGTATGTTCGAGGATGGCCGGGATGTCGGAGGCGACGAACATCTCACCCTGGCCCACGCCGATAGCCACGCCGCCCGCGTTGCCGATGCGCACGGCCACCAGGCGATCCGGCTCGCTGGCGGTCAGGGCGACGATGGCGTGCGCGCCGCGCAGCCGGCTGACGGCCCGGCGCGTCGCTTCGGTGAGGTCATACCCCGCGTCCTGCTCCCGCTGGATCAGGTGGACGATGGTCTCGGTGTCGGTGTCGGAGGCGAAGTGTACGCCCGCCGCCTCTAGCTCGGCGCGCAACTCGCGGAAGTTCTCCACAATGCCGTTGTGGACGACGACAGTCGTCCCGCTCTGGCTGAGGTGCGGGTGGGCGTTGCGCGGACTGGGTTCGCCGTGCGTGGCCCAGCGCGTGTGTCCGATGCCGATGCGCCCGTTGAGCGGCGCTTCGTCTACGTGGCGGATCAGGTTGCCGAGCTTACCCACGTCGCGGCGGAGTGCGATGGCCCCGTTCTGCAGCACAGCGACTCCAGCGGAGTCATAGCCGCGATATTCGAGACGCTGCAAGCCGTTGAGGATGATCGGCGTGGCGTCGCGGGGGCCGATATAACCGACGATTCCACACATGACGGGTTCCCTCCCAGGAATGGCGGCACGGCAACGGCGGGCGAGCAGGCCCTGCACAGGGCAGCGGGCGCGCCGGGCGTGCACAATGGTATGCGCTTGGCGAGCTACGGTTGGGATACCACGACCGCACCGATTGGGCCGCCGTCACCGGCGGTGTTTGGGGCGCGGCTTGGGTTGGGAGGGAAGGAAAAGGGGTGTGGCACAACCCCTGGCGGCATCCGCAGATCGTTCGATTTTCCCCCGGCGAGCCGGGGTTAGGCGCGCCTTGCGACACGCAACCGCCACCTCGTATCCCTGCGCGGCGCGAGCAGCGGGCGCAGGGCCTTGCGCTAACGTTCCCTCATTTGTGCAGCAGGGCACCTCCTGGCGTTGCTGGATGATAGACTCAGTATACTCCCCGAACGGTCATTGTGCTATTAAATTGTTGCAAAAATGGGGGCCGGGGGGTCAGCGGGCGGCAGGACATGGCACGTACCAAACAGACTTCCGAAGTCTGCGGAGACTTCGGAAGTCTGCCTCCTGACCAGGCCGCGCGCAGCGCCCCTACACGATGATCCGGCCAGCCGCTCCCCAAAAAGCACTCGACCGGGCCGCACCATGCCCGGTCGAGCGAGCGCCGTGAGGGGGGACCACGGCGTGAAGCGATCCTGGCGGGACAACACTACTCCAGGTATTCGGCCAGACCGTACTCAGCCTGCATCTGGCGTAGCTTGCTCAGCGCCGCGTGCTGAAGCTGACGAATCCGCTCGCGGCTGTAGCCCATCAACTGCCCGATCTGCGACATGCTGTGCGTGTCGCCGTTCTCCAGCCCGAAGCGCAGGCGGATGATGCGCGCCTCGCGCGAGGGCAGCGCGCCCAGCAGAAAGCTGATCGACTCGACGAGCAGCTCGCGGGCGGTCGCCTCTTCGGGTAGCTCGCTTTCCTGGTCGGCCACCAGGTCGGCGCGCGGGCGGTTCTCCTCGTCACCAACCAGTTCATCAAGCTGCACCGGCTCGCGGGCAGCGAGCAGGGTGGTCTCCACCTGGTCGGGCGTCAGGTTGGCCTCGTCGGCCAACTCTTCGGTCGTTGGCTCGCGGCCCAATTCCTGGGCCAGCCGCTCGCTCGTGCGGCGCAGACGGCCCCAGCGTTGCCCCTGGTTGATCGGCAGGCGGATGGTACGGCCCCGGTCACCTGCAGCGCGGGCAATCGCCTGGCGAATCCACCAGGTCGCGTAAGTGCTCAGGCGCACGCCGCGCGCCGGGTCGAAGCGGTCAACCGCCTTCATCAGCCCCAGGTTGCCTTCCTGGATCAGGTCGGGCAGCGGCAGGCCGCGCCCCTGGTACTTCTTGGCGATGGAGATGACCAGGCGCGTGTTGGCCATGATCAGTTCCTGGCGGGCGGCTTCGCCCAGCTCGATCACATCACAGTAGTCGTCGTCCACCGTCTCGCAGTCCACTTTGCCCACCGCCAGTTGCTCCTGCGCCCGGTTGCCAGCCTGCACGAGGCGGGCGAGCGCCTGTTCGCGGTTCACGTCAATCGGCTCGGAGATGGGACGGATGTCGCGGAAGTAGAACTGCAAGAGATCGGCATCGGTCTGGGGCATGGGCGTGCTGTCGTCGGACGGCGCTTGCTCGTCCCCTGCTTCGACCTCGCTGCCGAAGGCGAACTCGACATCGCTTTCGAAAGAGTCGTACTCGGAACGCCAGTTCAGGCGGGTGTCCGTCGAAAACTGGGAGAACGATTGGCTCATCGCAACCACGGGTACCTGCCTTTTGGTTAGGGCGGGCTTAGCGCCCGCCGCTCATAGGGCGAATGGAATGCGGTATCGAAGTGTCTTAAGTCACCCTCATGATACGAGTTTTTCAGATAAAAATCAATTTATTTAGATTAGAATATGATAAATATCCGGGGGCGGGATGAGAGTGCGTTGGCGGGCGGCAGTGAGGCGCACAGGACATCGCGATCATCTGTTAGATGCAGCCCAGGTGGGCCGGGATACACCGCGGGCCGGGTTTGTGCCGTTCTGTGCCGTTTCATCTCTTTCCACTACAATACCAGCGCCGCATTAGAATCCCGTAGGCGCTTCCTGAGGAGATGATGAGTATGTCTGCTGCCCTGCCGCCGCCTGAGCCACCTCCCCGACCCTACCCACTGCGCCTGCACCCGCGCGTGCTGGTCGGCTATGGCTCGCTGCTGGGCGCGGTGATGGTGGCGACGGGCACCGCTTGGGCGCTGCTCGCCGGTCAGGACGGGCCGGGCGCGTGGTTCCCGCGCGAGCGCTGGCTGGCCGACTTGCTGCTGGGCGCGCTCCTGGGAGCCGGGTTCGCGGCGGTGGCCTGGGGGCTGTTCGGGCGTATCCGTGCCCTGCGGCGCATCGAGCGTCGCCTGGTCGCCCTGCTGGATATGCCCGCCCTGCGCCCCCATCATGCGCTCATCTTCGGGCTGCTGGCCGGCGTGCCGGAAGAAATCCTGTTTCGCGGGGCGCTGCAACCGACATTGGGCCTGCTGGTCACGTCGCTGGTGTTCGGCGCGCTGCACGCAGTGACTCTCGCTTACTTCGTCTACGCGGGCGTTGCCGGGATGCTGCTCGGCGCGCTGGCGTTGTGGCGGGGCGCGCTGTGGGCACCTGTCGCCGCGCACACAGTCGTGGACGTGATCATGTTCGCCCTGCTCATTCGCCGCTGGCAGACGAGGGCGCGCGCGCAGGAGAGCGGTCCCACCGCGCCCTGATCTCACCCCCACCCGGCGTGCGTGCGCTGCGATTGCCCACCAATCAGGGGGCAGCCGTCAGATACGTGCTGCAAAGCGCGGTACAATGGAGGTACACCCGTTACCAATCAGACCCAAAGGACTCGCCCCGTGAGCCAGGAACTACAACAGTGTCCCCGCTGTGGCGCGTATGTACTGAGCAGCGACGCCATCTGCCCGCGCTGCGATCATCCCCTGGTACCGGTTGCGCCGGACGAGAGCGCCTCGCCCGGCCCGCCGACGGCCATCTTCGCCGCGCCGGAGGAAGAGGGATCACCCGCCGAATCCCCGGTTGCCGCCGAGGGCAGCGCCCCGCCCGCTGACAGCGAGCCGCCGGACGCCGTTCCAGCGCCAGAAGAGGACATCCCACCTGAACCCCAGACGGCCATCGTCCCCGCGTCAGAGGAAGAGGGATCACCCGTCGAATCCCCGGTTGCTGCGGAGGGCAGCGCCCCGCCCGCTGGCAGCGAGCCGCTGGACGCCGGGC
>CAYNHD010000161.1:4085-8816 GCA_964396775.1 uncultured Thermoflexus sp.
GTTGCTGCGGAGGGCAGCGCCCCGCCCGCTGGCAGCGAGCCGCTGGACGCCGGGCGCGCGCTGGAGCATGGCGAGGCGCGCCCGCAGCCCCCCGAAGTGTTGCCCGGCCCGGCAGAAGAAACACCCCCCGTCCGCGACGAAGATAGCGGCGACGTGCCCGCCCCCGATTTCACCGCGCTCTTTCCGCCGGAGGAAGTCGAGGCGGAGGCGCGCCTGCCCTTCGAGGATACGGATCGCCGCGCGCCGGAGCCTGTCCACGAGGACACGCCAACGCACCTGGCAGAGAGCATCGCCCCGCCCGCCGAAGTGCTGCCGGAGCCGCCCCAGGATCGCACGCAGATCACCCCCAGCCGCCAGGTCGCCGGGCCGGGGTATATCGTGCCGCCCGCGCCCTACACGCCGCCGCCCGTCGCGCCGCCGCTACCGCTGCCTGCCGTCTATGGTCCCCCGCCTGCCCCCGGCCATATCTACCTGCAACAGCGTGTGGCCGAGTACGTCCAGGGCGGCTATCGCGTGCACAGCCACGCGCCAGCCCAGGCGGTGCTCTCGTGCGGGAAGAACCTGGGCGTCGGCGGGTGGATGCTCGCGCTGATCACGGTGATCGGCTTCGCCTGGTACCTGCTCATCCTGACCCTGAGCGGCTTTGCCACCGACCGTGTGTACATCACGCTGGAGGCGGATGGGCGCGTCTATGAGGACGGGCCGGGCGCGGCGCACATCCGGCGCGGGCGGGCGCGAACAGGCCGCCGTTGGGCGCTCTTTGGCGGGGCGGTGCTGGCGCTGAGCCTCTTGCTGGCGCTGGTGTTGGGTGCGGTGGCGTTCGTCTACTTAAGCGACGACGGACACCAGGCCGCGCTACGCGAGGCGTACCCGGCGATCACCCTGTTCGAGGAGCGTTTCAGCGCAGCGGAGCCAGACGCCGATGACGTGCCACTGGCCCGCGATGGCTTTGTGGTCTGGGTCGTGCTGGCCGGGGTCGCCGCCGTCGGCATGTGGGGCGGTGCGACGCTGGCCGTGATCGGCACGGTGCATCACGGGGCGTATCGCGTGCCGGTGCTGCCGCTGCCCGGCTGGTGACGGCGGTGTGTGCAAAGGTTGTCAGTGATAGGCGTAACGCTGGCAGCAGCCTCACCCCCAGCCTCGCTGCGCCAGCGCCGAGCGGGGGTGAGGCCCGTAGGGGCGTATGGCCATACGCCCCTACGCCGGGCGCGGGTGCGCCCCCTCGCCCGAAGCAGCAGGCAGGGTGAAAGTGACCGTTGTCCCGCCACCTGGCTGGCTCTCCAACCAGATGCGCCCGCCGTGCAACTCGACCAATCGCTTGGTGATAGCCAGGCCAAGCCCCGATCCATCGTAGCGACGCGCCGCCGGGCCGTTACCCTGCTGGAATTCGGCGAAGACGTGCTCCACCTGGTCGGGCGCGATGCCCACACCGGTGTCGCTGATGGTGATCACGACCTGCTCGCCATCGCCATGCGCGCGCAGCGCCACATGACCCGCGTCGGTGAATTTGACGGCATTGGCCAGCAGGTTGGTCGCCATCTGGCGGATGTGCGTCTCGTCGCCCAGCGCAGGCGGCGCGTCGGCGAAGTCGCGGACGATCTCCAGACCTTTGTGGGCGGCGAGCGGCGCAACGGTATCCAGCGCGCCGCTGAGCGCCTGCACGGTGTCTACGGGCACGCGGTCGAGCACGACCCGGCCCGTCTCGATGCGGTTCAGGTCAATCACATCGCGGATCAGATTGAGCAGGTTCTGCCCGTTGCGCACGACCTTTTCCAGGCGGTCGCGTTGCGTGTCGTTCAGCGGGCCGTAGGTACCGCTGAGCACCAACTCGGTATAGCCGATCACCGAGTTGAGCGGCGTGCGCAGTTCGTGACTCATGTGGGCCAGAAACTGGCTCTTGAGCCGGCTTGCCTCGCTTAGCTCGGCGTTCTTGCGCGCCAGCTCCGCGTGTAGCTCGGCCAGCGGGTTGAAAAGCTCATAGCGCAGCACGGGCACGCCGAGCGCCAGCGCCGCCACCGCCAGCAGCACCGCCTGCACCGGAATGTGCAGCACCGGCCAGATCACCGCCGAACTGAACGAGGCCAGGATGACCAGCACGGGCGCTCGCCACAGGGCGCGGCCTCGCTCGTCCTCCATCCGGTACAGCAGGATGGCGGCGATCAGCAGATAGAGCAACTGCGTCGCCACAGCCACCATGCCCAGCGCCGTCCAGTCGCCCCTGAAGCTGCCCTCCTGGTCGGGCACCGGACGGATGTTGACGATCAGGTGGTCGGTCCACAGCGCGTAATTGTGCGTGACGAGCATCAGCAGCCCGGCCAGGCGCATGGCGCGCGTGACGGGCGTGCGCTGCTGGGCGAACTCGGAGGCGAAGAAGAACATGGCTACCGTGGCCATGCCCATCAGCGCGATAGCCATGTAGGTGGTGTGGGCCGGGGGAAGGCTGAGGCGGTCAATGAAGCGCCCAAACCCATTGGCGATGCTGTACGAGCCAAGCAGGAGCATGGTCAGGGCGAAAAGCAGGTTCATGCGCCGCTGAGGAGCCTGCCACAGCACGAGCATCAGCAGGGCGCAACTGACAATGGCTGTGATGCCGTTGGCGATGAGCACGATGACGGTGGTGGACGACATGGTTACGGCGCAGCCTCCCTCTGCGGCCTACGCGCGCCCAGCAAGCGGGCGGCCTCGGCAGACACCGCCCCCGGCGTGACCGGGCTGATCAGCACGGCATTGGCACCCGCCTCGCGCGCCCGCGCCGATGCCTCCGGCGCAGCGATGGCCAGGATGGGCACCCCGTCCAACGTCGGGTCGTGGCGCAACCCCCGCACCATGTGTGCCGCGTCCAGATCGGCCAGGCCGAAATCCAGCACAACCAGGGCCGGGCGCTGCTCGCAGACAAGGTGCAGGCCGTCGCTGGCGTTTTGCGCGCCAAAGACGCGATACCCGGCGCGTTCCAGGGCGCGCCGCCGCGCCATGAGCCTGTCGCGGTCGTCGTCTACCACCACCACCAGCGGGCCGCTGGTGCGGCGTCCTGGCGACAGGATGGGCGGGGGCGCGGGCGTGCCGGGCGCTGCTGGCAGCGCGACGTAAAAGGCCGTCCCTTTGCCAGGGGTGCTGGCGAACCACAGATTGCCGCCGTGTAGCGCCACCAGCCGGTGAGCGATGGCCAGGCCCAGGCCGGTGCCATCCTCGTGATGGGCCAGCGTGCCGTCCGGCTGGTGAAAGGCACGGTAGATGCGCTCCTGCTGCGCCGGCTCGATACCAGGGCCGGTATCCACGACGCACAGCACCAGCTGGTCGCGTGCGCTGTCGAAGTAGCCGCGCACGATGACGGCCCCACCCTCGGTAAAGGTGATCGCGTTCTTGAGCAGATGGTCGAGCGCCTGGTAGGCCCGCCCCCGGTCTACAGCCAGGTCGGGCAGCGCCCCGTAACCGCGCACCAACGCCAGCCCTTTGGCCGCTGCTGGCGCGGCGTGGGCGGCCAGCAGTTCGTCGAGCAGGGGCACAGTGGGCACGCGGGTGATCGTCAGCGCCAGCCGCCCGGCCTCGATGCGGCTCAGATCGAGCACGTCGTTGATCAGTTCCAACAGCCGCCGCCCGTTGCGAATGACCTTTTGCAGCCGGTCTTGCTGCAAGGCGTTGAGATCGCCGTAGGTGCCATGCAACACCAGGTCGGTATAGCCAATGATCGAGTTGAGCGGCGTGCGTAGTTCGTGGCTCATGGTCGCCAGGAACTGGCTCTTGAGCCGCGTGGCTTCGCGTAGCTCGTCGTTTTTGGCGGCCAGCGCCGCGTTGAGATCGGTGAGCGGCTGGAAGACCTGGAAGGTAATCACCAGCCGGCCCAGCATGATGGCGGCGGCGGTGAGCATCAGCGCATTGAGCGAGTAGGTGCGCGTGGCCGGGACAGCAGCAAACGCCAGCACGCCCGCGACCATAAGCGCCAGCGGCCAGGTCAGCGCGCGGGCGCGGGCGTTGCGCTGGGCGTGCACCGCCCCAATGACCGAGACCATGCACAGCGCGGCCAGGCCCGCCCCCAGGACGCCGGTCGGCGTGAAGCGATATTCGTAGCTGTAGGCATCATGCGGCTCGAAACGCTCGAAGACAGCGCCCAGCCAGATCAGGACGAGGCCAAGAGCCGTCACGGAGCCGATGAGAGTCATCTGCACGCGCCGCAGGCGGGCGGGCGTCCCCGCGAAGCTCAGCACAAAGCCAAAGAGCATCGTGATGCCCAGGATATACAGGGAGGCGACACCTTTACGCAAGGGATCGGGGTCCAGCGCCAGCGGCTGGGCGACGGCGAAGACGGCATTGACCAGACCGTACAGGCTCAGCACGAGCATACCCAGGGCGCAGTACAGGTTGCTGAGCCGCCGCGCGTCCTGCCACATGACCAGCAACGCCAGCGCCGCCCCACAGACAAACAACGTCGCGTTGACGCACAGGCTGATCAGGGTGGCTGAGCCGATGGTCATCAAGCACCTGCTGGGGGTCCGAACACACGCGCTGTCGAGCGTCTGGCTCTGCCTTATTGTAGCATGTTTCGCCGCCTGGCTGGGCGCGGACAAACAGCCTCACCCCCCGGCCCCCTCTCCACCACGTGGAGAGGGGGAGTCGGTTTGCGGTTAAGTCCCTTCTCCGCGTGCGATACTGTTGGCGAACTAAGCACGCGCTGGTTTCGTAGGAGCGCTGCTCTGCTGCGCCCCCGTAGGGGCGTATTGCAATACGCCCCTACGG